>CAVCVO010000107.1:0-2325 GCA_963606005.1 Anaerovoracaceae bacterium | reverse complement strand
TTTTTTTTGAATTGTATCAGAAAATGGTCTTTCTATTTATCTTTTTTTGAGAAATAAAGGGCTATCATTTTTAATACAATGATAATGTAAAAAAAGCTTTAAAGATCTTAGAAGCGAATAGGAGGATCAAGTTTATGATTGTACAACTTAGGATCGATGAACGTCTGATCCATGGTCAGATAACTACTGCCTGGTCAAGATTTCTTGATGTTAGCCGTATCGTTGTCGCGAGCGATAAGCTAGCTAAAGATGAATTAACAACTCAAACGTTATTGATGAGTGCACCTGCTGGTAAAAAGGTAGCTGTAAGAGATATCGAGGCTACAATAAAATTATTATCAGATCCAAGGATTAATACTGTAAGAGTATTGGTTATTGTTGATAATCCAAAGGATGCTGTTACTTTAGTAAAGGCTTTGAGTATCGAGGAAGTAAATGTTGCTAATTACGTTAAAAAGAAGTCTAAAGATAAAGTTAAGATCACTACTGGTGTTAACTCGGATCCAGAAGATTTAGTTTATTTTAAGGAATTGGCACAAGTTACTAAACATTGTTTTTCGCAATTGATACCATCAAGCCCTGTTGAGGATTTTGTTGGTATAGTTGCAAAATTATAACTTTTCTATCACAAGAAATAAAGGAGAATATGAATTATTATGGGAAATGCTTTATTGATCGCATTTGCTTACTTGTTATGGCAAGTCGCTGACAACTGGGCTGGATGGCAGACATTTACTCGTCCAATTGTTTTATGTACATTGACTGGTTTGATGTGTGGAGATATCAAAACAGGAGTCATTTTAGGAGCGGAACTTGAAGCAGTTTATATGGGTGTATCTTCAATTGGTGGAGAAGCACCATCTAACTATCAAGCAGCTTCTGTGTTGTGTGTTGGGTTCGTTGTTTTATCTGGAGCAACTCAAGAAGTAGGATTATCTTTAGCAGTTACTGTTGGAACATTGATCAATGCAATCAAGCCATTCACTAACGCTATTGCTTTAGCTTTACATCCTTGGTTTATGAAAATTGCCGAAACAGGGAATGTTAAGAAATTCCGTATGGCTATGTGGGTTCAAGTATTATTTGTTTCGCAATTGCTAAATACTATCTGTGTATTTTTAGTTGCTTTAGGCGGAGAATTGGGATTACAAAAAGTAATTTCTGCTTGCCCTACTTGGTTATTAAATGGTTTAAATGCTTCTGCTAACATGTTAGTTGTTGTTGGGTTGTGTTTAACAACTCAGGCAATCTGGAATGGTGCAACTACTGTTATGTATGTTATTTTAGGATTTGTTGGTGTTAAGTATCTAGGTCTTGGTACATTACCATTAGCATTAATCGGAATTGTAATAGCATTTGCTCATTTCCAAAACAGATATGCTATCTTACAGAATAAGTCAGTGGCATCTACTGCTCAATCAGCTGCACAGGGAGGAGACGATTTCTATGATTAAGGCACCAGCTATCACTAAAGAAGAAAGAAAAATGTTAAATAAAGCTTATTACTTCTCACTTGGAACAAACATGGCAAGTAGTAAGGTTTCTCAACAATCAAAATGTTTTGCCATGGCTATGTCATCAGGAATAGATATGTTCTATAGTGATCCTGAAGATAAGAGAAAAGCCTTCTATCGTCATGCTGGAGAGTTCTTTAATACTCATCAAGTATTTTTAGGCTTATTAGTTGGTATTTGTTTAGCAATGGAAAAGCAACAAGCTGAACATCCAGAAGAAGATATCACTGAGACAATTTCAACTTTGAAAGCATCACTTATGGGACCTACAGCAGGTATTGGAGATAGTTTCTTCTTCAATTGCTTCCGTGTTATCATTGCAGGATTATGTATTGGTATTGCTAAAGATGGAAATTTGTTAGGTGTAATCTTATTTATGTTACTATATGGTGGATCATTATTAGTCATTAAGTATTATTTCTTAACTGCTGGTTACCGTTATGGAACTTCGATCATTTCCGAAGCTTTCAAGAGTGGAATTGTTCCACTTATCACCGAGGCTGCAGGTATACTAGGTGCAATTATGGTTGGTGTATTGATTGCTCAAAATGTTAAAGTTAATATTAGATTTGCCCCTGTCATTGGTGGAGCAACTATTGACTTTCAAGGTATGCTAGATAATATTATGCCTGGCATATTATCATTAGGATTATGGGGCTGGGCTTTTGCTAAGACTCAAAAAGGTTGGGGCCCAACTAAATTAATCTTTGTCATCATGGGTGCTTGTATTGTACTAGCATTCTTCGGAATCTTATAAAAGTTAAAGATCCTACTTGTATTGGTAGGATCTTTTTTAGAATTTGAATGATCT
>CAVCVO010000106.1:0-2336 GCA_963606005.1 Anaerovoracaceae bacterium | reverse complement strand
TAAATGCTAGTATTGGTGGTAAGACATATTTAGAGAACATTGTTTTTGGAGTATTTGCAGGATATTGTTTTGGTAATATTGGAGCAATTATTTATGAGGCTGTTCCTACACTGATTTCATTTAGTAGTTCATCCTTTACAATGGGAACAGCGATAGGAGTTTCTTCTAGTGCAGCTACTTTGACTAGTAGTGTCACAATTACTGGTGCTGATATACTAATTGGTACTGGAGTAGCTGTGGCTGCTGCTGGTATTAACATGGTGCTTTCTAAGGGTTATCAACGCGACAAGATGGGTAATAATCAGCGCGAAAATGCTCAATTTAAAGATCTTTGTAGGAAACATCACTTAACTAAAGATGAAGCAAAATATGTCCATCATAAGATAACAAAAAAGAAGTTTACTTACAAAATTATTGATGAAATAATGTTTGAACTTTTTGGAAAGTGATATATATATGAATAATAATAGAATTATTAATTTATTGAAGAGCGCGAAGATAATTGATTTTAATTATTTTTACAATGTTGGAAAGAGTGGTCGTGGTTGTTATTGTCTATTTCAAATAGTTGTTTCAAAAGATGAAGTGAAGTATGTAATTGAAGCTGAGAATGATTTTAGAATTATTCAAAACGATAAAAGACTTTTATGTTGGGATGATCTTTTTTTGGATAAAAATTATGAATTGCTATACGATTATGATAATAGACTCAAAGACTTTTCATATACGTTACTATCAGATGAAATTAATTACTGTAAGAAAAGACTAGTTAATAAGAATATAAAAAAAATTATCTTTACACCTTATGGAGATGTTGATATTGCTGTTGGAAATAATATCATCTTACAATTCATAGATAATATTAACCGTCATTACTTTTCTATTTTTAGAATTGTTAAATATGACGAAAAAAGTAATGACAATGGTATTGTTTTGCTTGATATAAAAAATAAAAAAAGAGGAATTCAATTAGATGGTAACGAAGATGATTTTTTATTGGAGGAGGAAACTTTGTAATGGAATTGTCTGATTTATTAGTTGGAGCAACAATAACGGATTTTAGATGGGCAAGAGGATTTAGATTTATACCTGATTGGGTCATTGTTTCGTTTGAAAAAAAGGGTATTGAATATTCCTTTGAGGCTGAAATAGATTTTAGAATAGTCAATAATGGTGAGAGAATATTTTGCTTTGGGGATATGGGCATAAACAGAAAATACAATACGCTTTCCATGAGAAAATATAGAGCGCTCAAAGATGACATTAGTTGTACTTTGATGTCAGAAGATATTGAACTAGCTTGTAATGCTGTTTTGAACAAGAAAATAAAAAAAGTGATAGTAAAAAAATATGGTGATGTCTTTATTTATTTATCTTCTAATTTATTTATGCATTGTATAAATAATCAAAATATCAATAGTGATAAGTGCGTTTTTAGATTGTATAGAATTATTGAAGATAAAATATCAAATGAGACAATAAATATCGAAGGTAGTTTGGATGATGAGCAGATTTATTATTACGAAATCTATAATGATAAAAATAGCACAATTATTGTAAATAATTTATCAAAAATAGCCAAATAGTTGTTTACTTCAAAATAATTCCCGGTTATAAGTAACAAGACTTCCTGCGTATTTGAGATTTCGTGGGGCTTACCAAAAATGATGGGGACAATACTGAGGGTAACAGAGAAAAATGGATCAAAAAATAAGACTCCAGGATTACAAAAAACTTGGTCTACTAATGAAGTTGCATACCCCCAGAATGATCAATTTTTGTTGACCCAACATTCAAGAACCACAGAATTTTTCGGATACTCTAATCAATTATACACAATTACTTGTGATAGTCATCACTGCTTTTCTTTAACCTTCATCTATCGGTGAATAGTGACATTTTTTTAAGTGCTGAAGTGTAAAGTTAAATTCCAGTTTAATAGGACCCGATTTGAAACTGGAATTTACTCGGTAAGAAGTCCCATTAATGTCTGATCAAGGGCTAAAATCCACGTTTTTGTTAGTGATTATTGAGGAAAATTGACACAAATATATGAAAAACTAAATTCAATATTGTCAATAAAATGGGTATATTGGTAAAATAATGGTGTAAAAGATGGTAAGAAAAGCCGCATTAAAACACTATGGAAAATTGTCATTTTTTAAAGTGTAAGACAAAATTCCATTCAGAAAATCGCTTTATTGAGGAGATTCCTTTACTGCTTTTATAAAATTAGGTTAGCCCTTTAATAGGTATGGCTTGAGTATGACTTTGTCAGTTTCGAGGTGAATAAAGCCGTTCTCATATAACCTTTTAGCCATTTTAGGGCAAAAGAA
>CAVCVO010000105.1:0-2844 GCA_963606005.1 Anaerovoracaceae bacterium | reverse complement strand
TATTCTTAACTACCGTTTTATTGATAGTTATTGGTTCAAATATCTTCATAAATCTATTCCCCTTTAGATAAAAACTCATTTATTTCTTTATCAATCAATGTAAATTCTGCCTAAAAATCCTAACTCCTGAGGTAATTGATAATAGTTATATCTCATATCTTTGAGTTTCCATATCCCATTTTCTTTTTTTAATTGATTATGGTAGACCGAATTATAATATTGAACATCCATATTTGTTATATTCAACTCAGAACCTCTAATATGATTCTTTCTTAATAAATAAACCAGCATTTCTGCTTCATCATCATTAATTTTTATATCAACTACTCTTACAGGATGTTGTCTTCTTGTTACATAATTTTCTTCTTTTTGAAAATATCTAACATGTTCCTCAATATCATTGGCAACGACATAACTGTCAAAAGGCGAATCCCATAACCAATAAATGTCTCTTGTTTCAGCAAGTCTCAATGAATCCATATCATTATTATCAACGGCAAAACAATATATACTCATTGTTTCTTTTATCATTTCTTCATCAGAAATAATCTCATCATTTTCACTGATGATCTTCCAAGGCGCATCATTTATTGAAATGCAACGATCCTTATCATATTTAGAAGTATAGTCTATCAATCTAAATTGATCCAAAAATGAAGTATTGCCATTAGTCCAATCAAGATCATACTTAATATCTGTTATCTTGTAAATATCATCTTGTTCAAGAAAAGTAACTATCATTTTGCCACCTAATTCAACTGAATGAAGAAAACCATCCCTTATTATGCCAAGCATAATTGTTAAATATGCTGACATGATAGCTACAGTTCCACTTGTCCTAATACAAGTATTGCTGACCCACCAACGAGATGCATCAAAGCTATTTCCTAACTTTAATTTTTCAATGAATTCTGTGTTTCCTATAGTTTTATCTCCAAATAGCGAAATATTAGTTGTGATTTCTTTTGATAAATAATCGTTCAAGCGTTCGAAATTTTCTTTTTTTAAACAATTAATAACTTGTTCTACCAGTAATCTTACTTTATCTCTTTTCATCATTATCTTCCTCCATAATATCTATTACAGTATGTATATTTCTTTTTACTAACTCATCAATTAACTTTGGGGTCTTTTGCATTTCATACAAAGATAAACCAAAAGGACCAATTGGATAGAAAATATCTTTCTTCAAACTATCATCAGATGAATATTCATTAATGATCTCTTTTCTATCACAATAAATAGGAAGAAACATCTTTCCACCTCTCCTAAAGTATTTAATCACAAATTTTGCTATCTCATTTGTGGTTACCTTATTTTTATCGAAAGCACAATTGTATATTGGGGTATTTAAAAAACAAGATTGATCAAAGGAAGTTACAGATAACAAGCTTTCTTTCACTCCATTTTTCTCATCAAATTGCCAAGAACTCAAACCATTTGAAAATATTTCATTTGCCTTTCGCCCGTCTGCAGTTGCCATTGATTCATTGCCATATAGTGCTTGACAAATATAAGCAAACCCACCGATTGCCACATTACCACCAAAATAGTTTTTCAATCCTTTTACACTATTTGAAAGAATATCAACTAATTTTATCGATAGTTTAGTGATTTCTTCATCATTACATCCATAACGTGGTCCACTTAACAATTCATTTCTAAATGTCTCATGGCCTTCATAATCAGTCTCCAGTATTTTCATTAGTTCTAAGCAGTCAAATCGATGATCTTGGTAGATGTATTTACAAACTGTATACAAAGAATTTATTGTATTAGCAAATCCCACTACATTAGGCATTGTTAAACAATATCTTCCACCACCTTGGTCAAGTGATTTTCCTTCATTCAAGCAGTCATCGATCAAACAAGAAACTCTTAACACTTCATAACCATACTTTTCTCTTTCAATCATGCTATTACTATGAATCTCTACACTTTTTTTGATCTGTTCATTCACTAATAGCTCAAACTTATCAAAAAATTCATTTTCATTAATAGGTTCTTTCTTTATACACTCATTAACTATAATAGGTAAGTTTATGATCGAGGCTTGAGCAAATCCGCTACATTTGCCACCAATAGTCAATAGGCAACCAGTATTAGTCCATCCAATAGCATCCTTTTTTGTTACACCATATTTAACAAAATCTTCAGTAATCTTTTTATCATTAAATAATAAAGGCATACCATATTCACAACTGACCTTAGTTGCTTCTTCAATTAAATCTTTAGAAGTTTCTTTGCAGATAGCAAATCCCACAATATTGGCAGCATGACCACAATCTTTGCAAGAATTAATGACCATCTTAGTAATATCATTTTCAACTAATCTTCCATTTTCATTTTTCCCACCGATTGTTGCCCCTGTACCAGCTCTGCAACTATAGTTTAAAGAAGCCAAAAATAAGCAATCAATAAGTTCTTGTGCTTTGTCATAATCTATCAAGTTATTTTTTAGATCATTTTGATAATAAGGGTAAAGATATTGATCAATCCTACCATAATAAAACAAATTATGAAGGGAATACATGTAAAAGTGAATTGACTGTACTGCTTCGTAAAAATTAGTTGCTGGATAAGCAGGAACTCTCTTGAGATTTTCACTGATCCTTATTAACTCTTCTCTTCTTGAACCTTTACTTTTTTCAGCCATTGTCAAAGCAAACTTACTATACTTTTCAGCACTTTTTACAACTGCCTCTAGTTCTAATAAGCAACCTTTATAAAAGCATTGTTTTTCATGATCATTTTTATTAATAGTTAATTCTTCATTTATCTCTTCTATCAATCCATAAATTCCAACCTTCAGTAGTTTTTCAAAATCTAACGCTAAATGTCCTC
>CAVCVO010000104.1:0-3050 GCA_963606005.1 Anaerovoracaceae bacterium | reverse complement strand
TCGTGATTTTAAATTAGATTTACTCTCCCAATCGTTGTTGGATGATTACCTTCAAAAATGTAAAGAAGATGGGAATAGTTCTAGAACACTGGCTAATAAACAAAAGAGAATTCGTAATTTTTTGGTAGATGTTGATTTTAAAACAATCACTAAAGAATCTGCTCTTGCCTATATTAAAAGTAGAAGACAAGTAATGATCAATGTATCATATACAATAGAAATGAATCTAATACGTCGCTTTCTTGTCTTTTGTTATGAAAGAGGGCAATTAGATAAACCTATTTTGATGATCTGGCCTTATAAAATGGTTAATACCGTTAATAAAACAATACCATCAACTTATTCATTAGATGAAATATCACAGCTAATTGAATCAGCTAAAACTTTTACTAGAGAAGATAACCATTATCGCAACTATGCCATACTTTGTTTAATAGCTTATACAGGTATGCGTGCCAATGATGTTGTTCATCTTACCCCAAATAACTTTAATTGGAGAAATAATACCATACAATTTATTCAGCAGAAAACTAAAAAGGAACAAATGTATCCACTATTACCACAGGTTGGTAATCCAATCATTGATTATATTAAAAATGAGAGACCTAAAGGGAAATTTTTGTTTCTAACAGAAAATGGAAGGCAATTATGTACTCAGATAATAACATCTTTAATTAATAGTTATTTTATACATTCCAAAATAAACATCAATGGAAGACATTATGGTGCTCATGCACTTAGACATTCTATAGCTACTAACATGATCAATAGTGGCGTATCTATGTTTTCCGTAGCTAATACCTTAGGACATTCTAGTATTGAGAGTGTCAAAATCTACGGGAAAGTTGATATAACTCATCTTAGAAAATGTGTACTGGAGGCTCCATATTATGCGTGAATTCACTAGTGTATGGGGTCAACATTTAAAAGGCTTCTTTGAATACAAGAACTTATGTGGGTATAAATACGATAAAGGCGTAGATGTTCTTTTCCAATTTGACATTTATTATAAAAATCTCGATATAAATGAGCTGAAACTAACAAGAGATATTATAGAACCTTTTCTTTATTTGAAAGATGGTGGACGAATAAGCACATTATGTTGGAAAGCATCAATAATAAGACAATTTGGAGAATATGTTGTTAGAAATAATATTCTAGATAAGGTTTACAAGATTCCTACAATATACAAAAAAGGTGAAACCGAATTTATTCCTTACATCCTATCTAAACAAGAAATTATTGATATTATCGCATATATAAGTAACTATATCGCAGTCATACCAAAGGGTGGTATTGAACCTTATTGTAATACTGTTAATGCCACCTCTACTGTATTTAAAGTATTGATTTCAACAGGAATGAGAATTGGAGAAGTATTAAACTTACGTCTTAAAAATGTTGATTTTGATAATGATCTTTTTGTTGTTTTAGAAGCTAAAAATGACAATCAGAGATTAGTACCATTCTCTAAAACCTTAAAAGAAGAATTATTGAACTATATTGGTAGAACACCTTTCAAGATTAAAAACGATGATCATCTATTTAAAATAGCTATTGATAGGAATGTAAATACTTGCCTTTGTAGTAGATATTTAAGAAAAGCGTTGGATTTTCTAGATAATAAGTACAAGTTTACTAAAAAGCCAAGAATCCATGATTTTAGACATACTTATGCAGTAATGGCATTAACTCAGCTTCAACAGACTGAGGGCAATGTTAATCTTTCTTTAACTTATCTTTCTGACTACTTAGGTCACAAATCATTAAAAGAAACTCAGAAATACTTGTGGCTAACACCATCTTTATTTGAAGAAACTAAAAATCAAATGAATAGTTATACTTCATTTATCAAAGAAATATATGATGGGGAGAAATACGATGATTAAGGTAAAAAATGACTTTTCAATTATATTGGAATCTTATTTCTCTAAGCATTTATCTTTAGAAAGAAAGTTCTCAGAAAATACATATAAGACATATCTTACTATTCTAAAGCAGTTTATCGATTACTTAGTAAAAGAGAAAACAATGAAAACTAAAGATATTAGTATTTACTCATTTAATAAAGATAACATCTTAGACTTTTTACTATATGTTGAAGATATCTTGGGGTGTAGTCCTAGAACAAGGAATCACAAACTAACGATAATCAATTCTTTCCTTGATTATGCTCAAGGTGTTAATCCAATCTATATCGATGCTTATTTACAAGCTAAGAGTATCAAGTTTAAGCGCGAGAAAAAGGAAAAGATGGATTTCTTAACTAGGGAAGAACTTGAGATATTTATGAACTGTATTAACTTAAAGACAAAATCAGGTTATAAACATTATGTGATGATAGCTTTACTGTATGAAACAGGCGCAAGAGTAAGTGAACTTATTAATCTAAATGTATCAAACCTATTTCTTGTTGGTGAGTCACCATACATAAAGATAACTGGTAAAGGAAATAAAGAAAGAATAGCTTATGTAAACAAAGATGTAGTATCTATCCTTAACGAATATTTACATAAGTTTAATATCAATAGTGGGTCTTTATTTTTGAATAACTCTGGCAGAAGATTCACACGTTTCGGTGTCAATAAGATAATAGAAAAGTATATTGAACTTTCAAAAAAAGAATGCCCAACGTTGATCAACAAGACTATCACACCTCATTCGTTTAGACATTCAAAAGCAGTGCACATGTTATTAAACAACACTGCACTTCCAATTATACAAAGATTTCTTGGCCATTCAAGTATAACGACCACAGAGATTTATTTGGATATAACAAACGATGAAGTAATAAGATCAGTACAATCCGTAGCTTCTATGATCAAAGTTGATGATGATATCAAGAACACTTGGGAAGGAGATGACAAGTTGATAGAATTGCTTGAAAGTTTAAGTTAATAAAAATATTATGTGGAGTTTTTTGAATGAAAATAGGGGTACGTATGCCTATTTTAGCCAAAAACTCCACATAATCTAAAACTCCACATAATTGATGTTATGTGGAACTCCACATAACATCAAAAAGCAAGATAGAGCGTTTCTTTAGGACT
>CAVCVO010000103.1:0-3088 GCA_963606005.1 Anaerovoracaceae bacterium | reverse complement strand
GGAAGCAATTTATGCTAGTAGAGAAAAAGATTTTGAAGAAGCAGAAAAAGATTTGGAGGAAGCTGAAACAGAATTAAATGAAGCTCATAAGTGTCAAACTACTATGTTGGTAGGTGCTGCTAATGGGGAAAAATTAGAGATGGACATCTTATTAGTCCATGCCTTAGATCACTTATCAATGGCAACAACAACTTTAGATTTAGCAGAGGAATTGGTGTTACAGAGAAAAGAAATGAAAGGAGTTATTTAATGAATATTTTATTAGCTTGTGGTAGTGGTGTTTCTACTGGAATGATCGCCGATAAAATGATGACTGAAGCTCAAAAGAGAGGACTTCAATGTAAAGCTTGGGCAGTTGATGTTGGTGAAATTGACAATGAATTAGATAATAACAAAGTTGACATTGTTTTAATTGCACCTCAAATCAAGTTCAAACTTAAAAAGATACAAGAAAAATATAAAGACAGAAATGTAAAAATCTTGTGTATAAATCCAGTTGATTATGGAATGAACGACGCTGCAAAGATATTGGACTTTGCAATAAAGAATATAGGAGAATAGAAAATTATTATGAAAAACTTTATGGATAAGATGACAGTTTTCATTGAAGAAAAACTGAATCCTACATTTGCCGCTTTCGCTGATTTACCTTTTATAAATGCTATGGCGAAAGCATTCAGTAACTTGATGCCTATTATGATGATTGGATCATTTGCTACTTTATTTTCTACTTTTACACCTGAATGGTATCAGAACTTCATTACTAACACTGGTATTAAAGATGTATTGACAGTTGCTAATAATTTAACAATCAATATCACTGGTATTTGGTTAGCTTGTTCTTTAGGATATGAATATGCAAACAAACTAGGAATGAAAAAGTATTCCTTTGTTGTAGTGTTCGTAAGTGGGTTAGCATTTATGATGGCTGTAAGATACACTACAATTGAAGGTACAAATTATATCCCATTTACTGATCTTGGTTCTAGAGGAATCTTCACTGCAATGATCACTAGTGTTTTAGCAGTTAGAGTTTATAAATTGTGTGTTGATAAGAACATTTATATTAAAATGCCTCAAGGTGTTCCAGTTTATATTCAAAATTCATTTGCTGGAATTGTTCCTGGTATATTCATTGTAATCATTATGGCATTACTTCATGCAGGCGTTACTGCATTAGGTTATGATAATATTACTGCTTTGATTTATTCAATTATTTCTACACCGCTAAAAGCATTAACAGGTAACGTGGTATTAATGACCATCGTATTATGCTTGCCAAATTTATTTTGGTTCTTTGGAATTCATGGTGGATATGCAACAATCGCTATTCAACCAATTTTATTAATTCAAGCCATGGAAAATGTAGCTGCATATGCTGCTGGCGAACCTTTGCCAAATCTTATTACTACTGGTACACCATATGTACCTCTTGTAGATTCATTTGTATGGACATTAGTATTGTTAATGAGCAAACAAGAAAGATTTAAAACTTTAGGTAAAATGGCACTTGTACCTTCATTATTTGAAGTAAGTGAGCCACTTAGATTTGGTATTCCGTTGGTATTGAATACTTATTTGTTCTTGCCTCAGATGTTGATGGGATTATTCAATAACATTGCTACAGTTGCGTTAACTTATGTTGGTATTTTACCTCGTCCACATTCAATGGCACAGTGGGGATTTCCAATATTCCTAAGTTCCTACTTGCAGATAGGAGTTGCAGGTATTATTTGGAGTGCTATCGTAGTTGTAATTGATGTAATCATTGTGCTTCCATTCTTTAGAGCTTATGAAAAGAGTTGCTTAGAAGAAGCACAAGAAGAGAAATAACAAATGAAATTAAAAGTCAGAGTTTGCTGATTATGCGATGACTGATTCGATAACGGGTGGATGCCTGAAAGATATAAGAGATGGCATCCTTACCGATGTCGGATTAATGACCAATGATATTGATCCTGCTACTAGAGCTGTTGAAGAAGTTAAAAAGTATCCTCATGTTTCTATTGGCATGGATCTAAATATTGTTTCTGGTAAACCTGCTTTGGATCCAAAAGATACATCTTCTTTTGTAGATGAAAATGGTATATTTATTTCATCCGTATATCGTAAGAAGAATAATCTATTTGACATTCCATATACTGAGATTAATTTTGAAATGAAAAATCAAGTTGAAAGATTTATTAAACTTGTTGGTAAGAATACTTCATATATTACAGGCCATTCTATTGTTACAGATGATGTACTAAAAGCGATGGATGAAATAAAAAGAGAGTATTTTGTTGATCTTGGTTGTTTTAATAATAGCGATATTTCTACTGTAGAGCGTTGGTATTTCAAAAATATGGTTGTTGATCCAAAAGATAAAAACCAGAATATACACTAGATATGCAAAATAGTATTGATGTAACAGATCATATTATTAGTGGAGATTGTAAGTTTGATTTCATTAAAAAATATGACTTAATACCTACTCATTGTTGTTATTGTGATGGTGAATTATTGAAGATGTCTACCTTTTCAGTAGTCAGAAGAAAAGAACTTGAAGCATTGTGTAGTCAAGAAGTGAAGAATTGGATTAATAAGAATAATATTGAATTGATCAATTTTGATCTGTATTTTGAAGAACACAATGGAAATTAGCTTATGAAATTAATAGTAACAGCTGATGATTATGGTATTACAGATGCCATGATAGATGATATTTGTAAAGCTGTTATTTTATTTTGTGGCGGATATGTTATTAACCAGCCTCAACTAGGGTAGCAACTGGTGCAAAAAGTTTTGGTATTTTAGCTTTAGAAAGAAATAATAGTGGAGATGAAATGTCTGAATATTATTGTATATGAGACACTGAAGATTTTTGGTTCGACATTTGTCAAAGAGTTGAAACTTTTATTAAGGA
This sequence comes from Anaerovoracaceae bacterium, assembly GCA_963606005.1. GTDB lineage: Bacteria > Bacillota_I > Bacilli_A > Erysipelotrichales > Erysipelotrichaceae > UBA1783. The sequence continues at coordinate 183 of CAVCVO010000103.1, read as the reverse complement.
AAATTGTTCTAAGGTTAAGGTTACTTCAGAATACTGGAGTGGCAAACATGATTTCTATTTTTGGGATATAACTATTCCTAAGTCATTGAAATTCTTAGGCTTTAGCAGGGATGAAGAGAAGACAAGTCATATTTATTTTAGTAAATATGGTAAAATAATAAAAAAGATTTACATAAAATAAAA
>CAVCVO010000102.1:0-3508 GCA_963606005.1 Anaerovoracaceae bacterium | reverse complement strand
GGCTTTACCATCATGAACACAGCTTTCGAACTCTTCTTTGCCATATTTTTTCCATGCCTTTTTTGAATTTAAATAAACATGCTTTTCAAAGTAATAAACTGCAGCTTTTTCTTCGTTTAATTTACCAACATAAACATTACTTTCTTTTTCAATAAATGGTACAGATATGAATGATGGTTTATCCTTACCTTCATAAATTTTGATCTTTGGTAACTTATCTTGTTGATAAGTATGTTGACAACAAGCAGTATTAGCACAAGTGATACTGATACGTAATCTACTATCATTTTTGAAATGCCAACATATAGGATCGATCGCAAACTGTAAATGAACTGGTTCTTCCAAACCTTCTTCTAAGCACTTCTCTACATCACTTGTTATACTGGTATGCCAAGTGGCCCCCATCTTTTCCCAGTTGATACTTTCACCTTTAGTCCTATGTGATGCTCTCATAAACCCATCATTGATATAATGAGAAGAACCATCAGCATATACTTCTTCAAGATAAACAATCAGATCAACATCATTTTGATCTGAAGATAACCACAGATCAACTGAAACACAGCCAATCATTTCATTACGATAAGTCTTCCACAAAGGTTTTGAAGTATAGACAAGAGCTTTATCATCAATATCTTCTCGCATATCTTTATCCCATTTCTTATGCATACGAGAATATTTACTCTTACCATCATCCATAAATGGCACAGTATCAAGTCTAGTTTGATATTCCATGTAGCTGTCTTCTGGCTCATGTAACACTAATTCTCCTTGAGAAAGATAGAATTTTGTCCTTCTTTCATTTTCTAAAGGCCAACTATCTGATACTCTCCAATTTTTACCATTGTCAGCATGGTTCATATAATACAATACAGGTGGCATTTGTGAAAATGCATTTTCTTTTCCCCTTAAGGAATAGTCGAACCAAGTATGCATCAAATTTTCAAAATCTATGGTACCTTCTTGCTCATCTGATTGCACAAGGACGGTGCCCATATGATCCCAAGGGCCAATGATCACTTGTCCCCCATAATTCATGAACTGATTAAGCTGATCTAAAGGGCCAGGTTCAAATTGACCGATTAATTGTAATTGCTTGAAATCCGTTTTTCCAATTAACTGTCGCATTCTAAAGATAGGTGGAATGGTCATATTGACCTCTTCATCATTAAACTTTGGATGTTTTGAGTCACGGTTTACATTCGGCAAGAAAAGATAACTAAAGAAATCATGATTGTTAGGATATTGATCTCTTAAGTATGCTTCATAACCCATTTGACCATCAATATCTTCATCTACTGGATCATTCTTTTGATAAAACTCTTCTTTACTTAACAACTTTTTCTTTTCTTCTTTAAAGCAGATTGCTGGCAAACATGAAACACCATTAGGATGATTATTGTAATACATATCGCCAACCGCACATCCCATAGTTAATACATCAAGACTTTTTGGGAAACGTGATATAGTACATAATTGATAATAGGCACGATTACTTGCACCCTGCATTGCTACTAGACCATTTGACCATACTTGTTTACGGATCCAAGAAGAAGTAGCAGCAATATCTTCACAATGTTCTTTAGAGCCAAATGAATCATTGATACCATAAGATACTCCACAGCCCCTAAGTTCTAATACCACCAAAGCATAGCCGTCATAAACTAATGGCAACAGTCTTTCAACTGAATTATCACTGTTGTATTTTCTTCTTTGCTCCCTACGACATATTAGGATCGTTGGAACTTTACTATCAGTGATCTTATTTCCATTAGTAGAGGGAAGATATGCGTCAATAGCGATCTTTGTTCCATCAAAGCTATTGATATAATGAGAAATCCGTACATATGCAGAATACCTTTTTTCAAAAGAATCATCAAATAACAATAATTTACTTTCCATATGTTCAAACTCCCTTCTTTTTTACAAATACATTTTATTCAAATTTATAACATTTTAGTTGTAGTTTTTTTACATTATAATATGGCAATCAATACAGTAATTATTACTGTCAAAAAAAAGAGTGTACATAGATACACTTTTTTGATTGACTAGCTACTTTACTAAAAGAGAACAGAGATATTCATAGCCATCAACACTATCTTCTTCTAACATTTGATCATTTAATCTATTTAGTTTAAATAAGGATCCATAAAGAGCTCTATCTGTAACTACTCCATTTCTTCCTTGTTTAAGTAAAACATATATTTGGTTTTTACCAATGTCATTTTTAGTGATACCAATCCATAACGATGTTCTTTCATCATTACTCATACTGATATCTATCTGTAAATCATCAACTATTGAGAAAAAACCATTTTTTTCTCTTAATGAATTTAGATTAGAGTTACTTTTATCTATGATGATCATTTTAATTTCATCAATACTTTTTTTATGGAGATAAAACAATTGTTCCTTTTTGAAGACTTCTTTCAAATCTACCTCTTTCAAGAGCATTCCTCGTAGTTCCAAATTGATCCTTTGCATTCCTTTAGAAGAAAATGGTTGATATTGTTCAACAGTATTAAAGGAGTTCATATAAAACACATGATCATAATTCTTAAGATTTAAGCTACTCAATCGATAAGATGGTTGAACCTTTAATTTACCAATATAACTTGAAAAATTCTGTTTAAAGAAATTTAAGATATATTCAATAGCGCCTCTACCAACAGCATCCACCACTATTAATATATTCGAAGGTATACTAGTAAGTTTGTCTATAGCAGTAGCAAAATAGAAAGTGATCAAAATAATCTCGTTTGCCAGACCTAAATACTTATGATCCCTGATCAAATGCATAGCACAAAAACGAGCTAATTCAAATGACAAAGGAAACTTTTTTGTAACAGAAATATCTAGATCATACCCAAATTGAGTATTATAGTCCATTTTTAAAAATAAGCGATATAAATGCATAGCAAGATTATGACGCAAAGTATCATCATTTCTAAAGTCAATCGTATAGGTTTCATAGATTCTTTGTAACAAGTGATCAACTTCTCTTAAAAAGCCTTCAAGTTGCTGTCCCGATACAATGGACATTCCACATCCTTCTAATAAAGCACTTATCTGACCTATCTCATATTTATCTAAGTTAATAGAATACTTGTTTTGAAAAAGTTGACTTAAACCTTCAGCATGAATATATTCACTATAATTCAATTGTAATTCCAACTTTTCATCATCCATTTCAATTGCAAAACCATCAACCACTCTCTGTAAGATAACCATTATCTGTTGGATCAATGGTTGTAAAACTAACTCAGCTACTAAGATATTTTGAGTTCTGATATATTCTTTTATCGTGATCTCCATTTGTTTATCATTGATAGTATAAAAGTGTGATTGTAAAGAAGGATACTTATGAAGAGTCTCAGCAATCAGCACACGTTTATTAAATTCCGTACCATTAGCTAATATACCTCTATTAGTTTTACCAACAAACTCAATAGTCTTTTCTTGAGCTATTACACGAGCTTTTTTTAAGTCTTTATAAGTTTGCTCC
>CAVCVO010000101.1:0-5040 GCA_963606005.1 Anaerovoracaceae bacterium | reverse complement strand
ATATCAGAGATTGAAAAGACAAAAAAGAGAATTTCTGGTAAAAGTGAAAAGGATCTTGCGCTACTAACTTTGACTGAAGAAGACTTATTCTTTTCTGAAATAAAGGCTGATGATAAGCAACAAGCACTTAAGGAATTAGTTAAATTAGTGGGTTCAAAAGTTAAACTTGATGAAAACTTCTTATCATCTGTTTTAGCAAGAGAAAAGATCATTTCAACAGAATTTGATCATGGTTATGCTGTTCCCCATCCTTTAGATAGGTATATGGCTGAAAAGTCATTTCTTGCAACAGGGATTTTAGAAAAACCGATTACTTGGGATAAGAAGAAGATTCAGATCATCTTATTGACCTATGTAGATGGTCAACAAAGTTCTGATCTAGAAAACTTTTATGAGGCATTTGCTACACTTATCACTAACAAAGAATATGCCCTTAGGTTGATTGAAAAACCTACATGGGAGAATATGGTAAGTATTGCAAAAGATGTCAATGACAACATGTGAGTTTATTAGGAAAAGAGATAGATATTGAAGGGAGGTAAAAAAAGCTCAAAGAAACATATGTTATTAGGAGTTGTTTCCTTGAGCAAGATTAAGCATCACCATGTTAGAGGGTGATGAATAAACATATATACTCTAACGCATTTTATGAATTTTTTCATCAAAAAATTAGCAAGGAGGATATTTATGAAGAAATTTGAAACTTTCTTAGAAGAAAAGTTAGTTCCACTTACAAACAAATTTGCATCAATTCCGTTTTTGATCGTTGTTCGTAACGCCATGATGTCAATTGTTGGTCTATTAGTTGTTGGCTCATTAGCAGCTATGTTTGCTAAATTACCATTTGACTGGTGGCAAAATCTTATTGTTGGTATTAAACCATGGTTAACTTCTATTAATTCTGCTACTACTGGAGTTATGGGACTTGTTACTGCTGTAATGGTGGGTTATTATGGTTCAATTCAATATGATACTGATACTGCACCATCTGTAGTAATCTCTACTGCATCATTTATCGCATCACAATTAACTGCTGATGGTTTATCTACTGGTGCTTTTGATTCTAATGGATTATTATCTGCATTAGTTATTGGCTTATTAACAGTAAAGTTATTAGCATTCTTAAAGAAGAAAGATATTGGTTTCCATATGCCTGCTGGTGTACCAGAAGCAGTTGCTCAATCATTGAATTCATTACTTCCTATCACTATTTGTGTTGGATTCTTTGCATTCCTATCTGTAGTATTAGGATTTGAGATTAATGCATTTATGATCAATCTGTTACAACCATTTGCTAATATCTTTAATACATTACCTGGTTATGTAATTTACCATATGGCTTGTGGATTGTGTTTCTTCTGTGGCTTAAATTCATGGATTATTATGGCTCCAATTTATCCAATCTTAGTTTCAAATGGTGCTGCAAATGAAGCTGCATTATTAGCTGGTGAAACTATTCCTTATATCATCACTAACTCAACAGATATCTTGATTTGGATTGGTGGTACAGGTTCAACATTTACACTTGTATTAATGATGATTTTCTTAGCAAAATCAGATGCTTATAAAGCAGTAGGTAAAGCTTCTTTATTACCTGGTATCTTTGAAATCAATGAACCAGTTATCTTTGGTACACCTATTTGCATGAATCCATTATACTTCTTCCCATTTGTTATTATGCCAGGTATCTTAGCTGGAACTACATATGCTCTAATGGATGCAGGTATTATTGGTATGCCTTCAGTTGCTAACTTAACTTGGAGAACACCTCCAATTATCATTGGTTACTTAATGGCTAATGGTGATATTAGAAACTTGATCTGGGCTATTATTGTCTTCGTATTCAGTGCTGTTTGCTACTATCCATTCTTCAAGATTGGCGACAAAATGGAATATGAGAAACAATTAGCTGCAGCTAAAGCTGAATCTGAAAAAGAGTAAAGAAATATCTCAATATCATTTCTTTTCCTAATTACTAAATGAGTGAGGTGTTAGACCATGGAAAACAAAAGTATATATCCAAAAGACTTCTTATGGGGAGTTGCTTCATCTGCCTACCAATCAGAAGGAGCGTATAAAGAAGATGGTAAGTCTTTATCAAATCAAGACAAATTAAATGGAACAAATGGTTTCCATGACACAACTGTGACTGCTGATTTTTATCATCATTACAAAGAAGATATTAAGTTGATGGCAGAAATGGGTTTAAAATCTTTTAGATTCAGTATCAGTTGGTCAAGGTTATTCCCTGATGGTGAGACTTATAATCCTAAAGGAGGAGAGTTTTACAATAATGTTATTGATGAACTATTAAAATATAACATTACGCCAATGATAACTATTTATCACTTTGAACATCCTCAAGTTTTACAGGATAAGTTTAATGGATGGTATAGTGAGCAGATGATAGATTACTATATGCTATTTGCTAAAAAAGTATTTGAGTTGTATGGCGATAGAGTCAAGTATTATCTAACGATATGTGAACAGAACAATGTTGTTATTTATCCACATTTGATCGGTGGTTATCCAGAAGGTGTTGATATAGAACGTTGGAGGATGCAAGTATTAAGAGTGATGAGTTTATGTAGTGCTAAAGCAATCAAACTTTGTCACAAGATGATACCTGATGCTAAGATTGGTGCTTGTTATTCTTTCCCACCTTCATATCCTGCTTCTTCTTCACCAGAAGATGTTATAGCGGCAATGAATGAAAATGACCATAGAGATTTCTATGGAATGGATCTTGTATACAAACATTATCAAAAACCTTGGATAGTTAATTACTATAAAGAAAAAGGGATTGACATCGAATTAAGTCAATCTGACATAGAAACTCTTAGTGATTGCAAACCTGATTTCATCGCTTATAACTATTATCGTTCAAATACTGCTAAAGAGTGTCCAAAAGAAGTTGAAACAGTTCAACCTAAGTTTAATCTTAGTGGCAAAAAAGGGAATATCACTTATAGTAAGTTTCCTGGATTGTATCAAAATTGTGCGAATGAGCATTTAGAGAAAAATGAATGGGATTGGGCTATTGATGCTAAAGGATTATACATCTCACTTAGAATGTTATATGACCGATACAATTTACCAATAATGGTTGTTGAAAATGGACTTGGAGCATATGATAAAGTTGAAAATGGCTTGATCAATGATGAATGTAGGATTGATTATTTAAAGAAACATATCGAGCAGCTTACTAGAGCTATCTCAGATGGCATAGAAGTGTGGGGATATTACATTTGGTCATTTACAGATGTAATGAGTACTTCTAATGGCTTTTCAAAAAGATATGGGTTAGTCTATGTTGACAGGACAGATGATGATCCTAAACAGTGTAAAAGAGTATGTAAAAACAGTTATTACTGGTATAAAGACGTTATTAAGAAGAACGGAGGTATTGATTAATTATGTTGACAGTTTTATTAATGTGTTCAAGTGGTATGTCTTCGACTATCATACGTAAGAATATGGAAGATGCTTCCAAAAAGATGGGGATAGATCTAAAAGTAACAGCAAAAGCTGAATCAGCAGTTAGTGTTGAAAAAGACATAAAGACAGCTGATATCATCTTACTTGCACCACAAGTTAAGTATTTATTAAAGGATATTTCTGCTAAGGCAGGAGAAAATATTCCTGTAGTTGTTATGGAGATGCGTGAATATGGTTTAGGCGATGGTGCTGGTATTTTAAAGAAAGTCATCGCCAAACTAGATTATCACCAATAAGAGCTTATGGAAGGATTAGAATTAGCAAGCTTTCAAATCATCAGTGCTGTAGGAACTGCTAGAGCCGATTATATCGAAGCAATTCGTACAGCAAGAAATGGTGAATTTGAAAAAGCAAAACAACTTGTGGAAGAAGGCAGAGAGGCATATAAGGAAGGTCACGAAGTTCATTTTAAATTGATCCAAGAAGAAGCTGATGGAAAATCAGCACAATATAGTATGTTGATGACTCATGCTGAGGATCAATTAATGTCTGCTGAAGCATTTGGCATATTAGCAGAAGAATTTATTGAAACTTATAAGATGATTTATTCTAAATCAGATGATAAAGAATGATTGATAAAATTAACAGATGTCGTAATTGATATCTGTTTTTCTTGTTTTTGATGAAACATGTGCCAAAACAATGGCACATTTTATTATATCGTTTCAATTCGTTTCAAAAGTTGGAAACATAAGGTATTATAATTATCAAAGTACTTTAGTTGATTGCCGGTAAAAAGGAGAATGTAAATGAAAAAGTATAACGTAGTAATTTGTGGTGGAGGCAGTACTTATACTCCAGATATGTTGGAATTATTAGTAATGCTTCAAAAACCATTTCCATTAAACAGGGTAGTCTTATATGACATTGATGAGCAGCGGCAAAAGATCGTTGGTGAATTTGGTAAGGTAATGTTCAAAGAATATATGCCTGATGTTGAATTTGAGTACACTTTGGATAAGAAGACTGCTTTTGAAGATATTGACTTTGCTTTTGTTCAGATAAGAGCAGGTGGTATGGATCAAAGAAATAACGATGAGAAGATACCTTATAAGCTGAATCTGATAGGTCAAGAAACTTGTGGCCCAGGTGGCATGGCTTATGGTGTTAGAAGTGTTGTTCAAATGATTGAACTTATCAAAGATATCAGACAATATGCACCAGAAGCATGGATTATCAATTATTCAAATCCTGCAGCTATTGTAGCTGAGGCTTGTAAGATGGTCTTCCCTAATGATCATAAAGTTGTTAATATCTGCGATATGCCTACTGATATTTTAGGTAGATATATCAAGTTCTTAGGTAAGAAGAAGAGTGAAGTTTATCCTATTTATTATGGATTGAACCATTATGGCTGGTTCACTCATATCATCGATAGAAAAACTGGTAAAGATTTATTACCTGAACTTATGAAATATCTAACTGAACATTATGAAGAAGTTAAGGCTGACATGCAAGCTCACTATAGAGGACCTGAGGACCATTGGACGATAACATTCTTAGATCATCTAGATATGATACAGGCATTCCCTTATTCATTAC
>CAVCVO010000100.1:0-5207 GCA_963606005.1 Anaerovoracaceae bacterium | reverse complement strand
GCATGGTGCTTTAGTTACTTATGCTATTATGGCATTTATGCAAGCTGGAAGTGAAAGTTTCATCTTACCAATCATGTTAGCATATAACTTTGCTGTATTTGGAGTTACTTTAGGCGTTTGCTTAAAGATGAAAAAGAAAGATGAAAAAGCTGCATTATTTACATATTTTATTTCTGGAATCTTAGGATCAGTGACCGAACCATGTTTGTATGGTGTTATCTTAAAGTATAAAAAGTCTATGAAAGCCTTATTGATCGCTTCTGTATTCATTGGTTTAGTTGTTGGAATCTTTACTCCTACATACTATGTAATGACTTCAGCAACAGCATTTACATTCTTTGTACCATGGGTAGCTGGTGGAACTACTAACTTAGTAATGGGAATCATTCTAATGATTGGTGCATTAGGAGTTGGAGCGGTATCAGCATATTTGATTGATGACTACGCTTAAGATAAGGAGTCACAATGAAAAACGAGTGTGAGTTCAGAAAATTCAGCTTTGAAGATATAAGCTACAAGCCACCTGTATTCCAAAACGCAGATGACAAGTATGCTAAACTTTCATTAGTGGATTTTTATGGTGTTATTTTTCCTGAAGATAATGATAGACCATATTGGTTTATGATACATTCAAATCCTAATAAGTATAGATTTTCAGGAGTATTTAAAGCCGGAGATAGTTGGAATAGTGTTCAACAACAAGTTCATTTAGAAGATTATCCTCAAAAGGATGCACAAATAGATGAATATCAATTAGTTAACAATGAGTATTATAGGATTGCTTCTAAGCAACCTTATTCTGAGATTGTGATCAAGGAAGATTGCGCTTCAATAAGAATAACTGATTCATTAAATTTGGAAGCTAAGTATTTTCCATTTGCGATTATCAAACATATGGATGATACGATGGATGTTGCTCAAGTTACTCAAACAGTAGAAGTTTCAGGAACTTTCGATGGAAAACAAGTCAAAGGTTTGGGAAATGTTGAATTCTGTTACATACCTGAGGAAGAAACAAGAAACCTTAATGACTTTTGGTCCTACATTTATGCCTATGATTGTGGTATCAGGGAAGATGGTAAAAAAGAGTTTGCAATGGTTAGATTCTCTCTTAATGGTGGATCTACTGGCATCTATTGGTTAGAAGGTAATGAACCAGTAATATCAAATGATGTATCTATGGAAGCAAAATGGCATCCTTTACCTTATGAACAAGAAACATGTTGTTATAAGGATGCTGTATGGAAATTTGCTGATAAAGAGATCCATTTCTCAGGTAGGTGGGGGCATAAAGGTCTTACTGCTTACCCAAGAATGAGTTTGAATGGTCAATCACAGATTATGGGAGATTGGTATGAAGGATCTAAACCATACAAACATTCTGTATCGATGACTTTCCATGAAAATATGGATGTTTATGCTGATAAATTAAGAGAAGGTGGATTTGAGGTAGAAAGCCTATGACTTTAAGAAAAAATTTTTTGTGGGGAGGAGCTACTGCTGCTAATCAATACGAAGGTGCTTGGAACGAGGATGGCAAAGGAGATAGTATACCAGATCATTGCACTTCTGGAAGTAAAAAAAGAGCAAAATGGGTTACTGTTGACTTTGATGAAAGCAAACTATATCCAAGTAGAGAAGCAACTGATTTTTATCATCATTACATTGAAGATATCAAACTTGCTCACGAGATGGGTTTTAAAGTTTTTAGAATGTCTATCAATTGGACTAGGATCTATCCTAATGGAGATGATGATACACCTAATGAAGAAGGTCTAAAATTCTATGATCTAGTTTTTGATGAGCTAAATAAGTATGAAATTGAACCATTAGTTACAATCTCACACTATGAGATGCCTTACAACCTAGTAAGAAAATACAATGGTTGGGCAAGTAGAGAAGTGATCGACATATTTTTGAAATATGTTAAGACTATTTTTGAAAGATATAAAGATAAGGTAAAATATTGGTTAACATTCAATGAGGCAAATGTTGGCATAATGAATGTTGGAGAAGTCTTATCTCTAGGTATCATTAAAGATTATGAAGGTCCAGTTGGTGCAATGAAAGATGATCCATCTGTTCGTTATAAAGCACTTCATAACCAAATGATAGCTGCAGCATTGACGACAAAGTACGCTCATGAAAATTATCCTAATTTCAAAATAGGATGTATGACGGCTTTTGCTACTAAATATCCATATAGTTGCAATCCTAAAGATATACTTATCTGTCAAGAAGAAAATAGGAAGATGAATTGGCTATATACTGATATTCAAGTAAGAGGTTATTATCCATCATATGCATTTAGATTGTTTGATAAAGCAAATGTAAAAATGGAAATAAGCCAAGATGATGAAAAGATACTTAGGGAAGGAACAGTTGATTTTATTTCAATATCCTACTATCTATCTACTTGTATAAGTCACAATAAGAGTGGAGAAGTAAGTGCTGGTAACTTGATAGATGGTGAAAAGAATCCATATCTTAAAGAAAGTGAATGGGGTTGGCAGATTGATTCTGATGGCCTTAGATATTCATTAAATGAGATATATGATCGTTACCAAAAACCTATATTCATTGTAGAAAATGGTTTAGGTGCAAGGGATGTGCTTGAATCAGATGGAACAATTCACGATTCATATCGTATAGAGTATATTAAGGAACATGTCAAAGCAATGAAAGAAGCAGTTAGTGATGGTGTTGAACTTATGGGCTATACAGTATGGGGATGGATTGATGTAGTTAGTGCTTCTACAGGAGAAATGGCTAAGCGTTACGGCTTAGTTTATGTTAAAAAATATGATGATGGTACAGGTGACTTGTCAAGATTAAAAAAAGATTCATTCTATTGGTATAAGAAAGTCATTGCTTCTAATGGCGAAGATTTAGATTAGTGTTTATGGAGAGCAGAATGATTCGCTCTCTTTTTTGCACCAAAAATAACTCTTAATGAGTTGTTCAACACTAGTAAAGTCCATTTATTCTTGATAGGATCTATGAAAAGTGGTAAAGTATAGATACTTGAGGTAAAGAGTTGTTTGATCTAAATTAATTAAACCAACTTGTAAGAGAGTTAGTTTGAATAAGGATTATAATTTTGATTGATTTGCAAAATTTTGGGAGAAGGAATATGAAACTTGTAATTTATAAAGGATTTGATAAAGATTTTTTGCAAAAAATAGAAATTCCACCATTAGTAGAAGAAAACATTGAATCTAAAGTTGATGTTTTTACTTTTGATGTTAGACAAAAAAGAAAATTGAGAAGGGCTTTAGAAGATTTTTGTGAGTTTCAAGAAACAGATGATGTTTGGATTACATATCAAGAGTTTTCTTTAATTAAGTCTAGTGTCGATGAGTCAATACAAGATGATGATCTTAAAGTTGTAATTTATAATAATAATTTGTATCCCAATTATTACCCTATTGAATTAACTATTGATGATGATTTAGCAACTGAAATTGAACAGGTACTTGATGGAACAAAACTAACTGAACCTAGTGAAAAATGTGCTAGATATGTTGAGATTTATAATTCACTAATTAATGTAGATGGACAGTATTTTGGAAGTTTCTTTGACTACGAATATAGTAATAATCAAAATGTTACAATGCTATCTTATTATCCAAAAGGATATATGGGATTTAGTGTAGATGAGTATGATTATTTCTTATATCTAAATGATGATATTGAAACTTATCTTCGTGATCTTTCTAATATTATTAAACAAAAACCAAATAGTATCGGTATTCGTACTTCGGATCGTGCTGTATCTAAAGGAATGCTTGAATCTTTATTAGCTTACTGTAATCACAATAATATAATGGCTTGTTATCATTTTGAGTTATTAGAGGATGAGAAGCAACAAGAAGATGATTTGATTAAAATAGCAAAAGAAAGTATTGGAATGAAATACTTTACTTCCTTTAGAAATATATCATTTTATAAAAATCCTGATATTGATAAGGAAACTATAGAGATATCCCAAAGACAAATAATTAGAGATATTATTCAACAAGCAGAAAACTCATATGAAGATGGCAAGTCTTTTAGAGATATATTTATTACAGCTCCTACTGGTGCTGGTAAGTCGGTAATGTTTCAAATCCCAGCAGTATATTTAGCACAAAAATATGGCAAAATGACAATAATTATTGAGCCAATTAAAGCTTTAATGCAAGATCAAAAAGATAATTTGAATAAAAATGGCTACAATCGAGTAGAAACATTTAATTCTGATTTGATTACTCAAGCAGAAAAAGAAGCAGTTATAAAGAGAATTAAAAATGGTGAAGTTGATTTACTATATTTAAGTCCTGAAACCCTTTTGTCATATTCAATTGAAACTATTATTGGAGATCGCGATATAGGATTATTAATTATAGATGAAGCTCATATTGTTACAACTTGGGGTCAAGGATTTAGACCTGATTATTGGTATTTAGGGGGATATATTAATAAGTTACGTCATCAATTACAGTATGGGCAATCATATAAACGTAAAATATATCATTTCCCAATTTGTGCTTGTACAGCTACAGCTATTAACGGTGGAGTTGACGATTCTGTTGGCGAAACAATAATTAGTTTATATATGGAAAATCCAATCAAATATATTGGTTATACAAGAAGAGATGATATTAAATTTGTTATAAATGATTATAGTAGCGAAAAACTTTCTACGCCAGATTATGAAAAGCGGAAGGTGTTACACATAAATAGTAATTTAGATACTTGGATGAATAAAGGAGAAAAAACTATAGTTTATTTCCCTTATGCCTCATATGTAAGAAATGCAAAAGAGGGAACAAGAGGATTTGCTGGAATAAAGATTAGCGATAAAATTGGAACTTACTTTGGGCGAAAGTACGATGATGAAAGTAATGAATACTTTAATGCTCAAAAACGTGATGCTTTTGAGAAATTTAAAAGTGGTATAAATCGTGTAATGTTTGCGACAAAGGCATTTGGAATGGGAGTAGATATTAACGATATTGTAAATATTTATCACTACGCTCCTTCTGGTAATTTGTGTGATTATGTGCAAGAAATTGGCCGTGCAGCTCGAAAAAAAGAATTAACAGGATATGCAATTACTGATTTTTACCAAAATGATCTAAAGTTTATGAAAATATTGTTTGGTATGTCTCAAATTCAACAGTATCAGATTCAAAAAGTACTTAAGGAAATATATAGAACATATC
>CAVCVO010000099.1:0-5826 GCA_963606005.1 Anaerovoracaceae bacterium | reverse complement strand
GGATCATATGTAACAGTTACTAGACCGTTCTTTGAATCAACATCTTGTGAGTAATCAACTGTAGTTGTCTCTTCATCCTCAACATCTTCGCTAATTTCTGCTGATGATTTTCTAGAAACTTTATCTAAGAATGCAGCGATCTTTGGAGAAACTTCATCACTTGTAGTAACTACAGTATTTTCACTTTCTTCAACTGCTTCAGTAGTAGTTGTTGTTTCTTCAACACTTTCAGTTTGTTCGAACATTTCAGCAGTTTGAGCTGTCTGATGTTGAACATTTGAACTTGAAGCGATCAAATCACTGGCAAAGCCATTTACGATATCAGCTGAATCATAAACATCATCGTATAATACACCTAAGTATTCAGCATCAACTGAACCAATGTATTTAGCTTGAACTACTGATTCTTCCTCAGGTACATCTACACGATAGATTGCACCAGTATTAGCATCAGAGATGAATACAGCATTTACAGTATCAAATGTTGCTCCACCACCAACTACGCCTCTAGCAAATACCATTGAGAATGCTGTTGGATCAGAATAGTAATCAAATCCCTTAACATCAGCAACCTTTAAGTACTCACCAGTTAAGATGATCTCACCGCTAGCGATGATATCTACATAGATTGACTGTAAATATAACTCACCAGTTTCAGTTAAGATGTAATAGTAGTTCTTAGTTATATCATAACCCCAAGCGTCAGTCTCTTCAGTATAACCAGCATAGCAGATTGCGATACCAGGTTCACTATTCATGATGAAGTATATGATCTGACCTTCTCTTACATAATACATAGCAAGTAAGCCAGTATTAGTAACACCTACTAGATCAAAGTCATAAGTCTTATTGTAGCTTGTGATCTGAGGGAAGTTAGCACCATCAATTGGTTCATAACCACTACCCATAGTATATAGATATTCGTAAGAATAACCATTATCAATGTTGTAAGCCCAAGTATCTCTATCTGAGTCTACACCATAAATATAACTATTATCACGACCACCACCAACTAATGGATAATCATCAACAGCACCATTACCTAATACAGTTGTACTCATATCATTCAAGTTGATTGATACGAATTGAACTTTAGAGTCAACCATGATTTCAGCATTCAATGAACCATTTGCATAATTAGGTTCTTTTACAGTGATATTAGCCTTAGCATAGATAGTTGGAGTCTGGTTAGAAGTTGCGGTGATGACAGCTGTTCCTTCAGAAATACCAGTAACAAGTCCATTAGCATCAACTGTAGCTACACTTTCATTAGAACTTGTCCAAGTCAATGACTTATTCTCTAAGTATTTAGGACTAATTTCAGCTCTTAATTGAACTGTATCGATACCATCAGTAAATAATGTATATTCATCTGGAGTGATATCCATGAAATCAGCTACATCAAATTCAACTTTTTCTTCATATGTCTGATAAACATATAAGTATACAGGTGTTACATTTTCAACATCATCTCTCATCTCAAAGTCTCTTGAAATTGAGTTGTAGTACATATAATGTGGATCACCCTTAGAGTAGAACAAACGTAACTTCTTAGTATCTGTTTCATAAGTCCATTGACCAGTAGCTCTTCTTGATGGTTTGCCAATACTACCACCAGATAATGGCTTATTTATATACAAGTTAGTGAATACAAATCCATTTGCACCCTTTTTCTTTACTTGCCAAGTAGAACCTGTAGAAACTTTATTAGTAGGGATATATAAACCATGATCATTCTTAAATACTTTAGAATCAGTAGTATCGTAGTTATATCCACTATCATCGTTATAAGTTAAGACTCTTGTTCTTCCTTCTTCATCTGTGCTAGCAATAACATATTTATTACCTAACTCAATATGATCTGTTAAGAAGTAACCTTCTCTAGTGATAGTAACATCACCTTCAGCGATCTTATAAGCCTTATAGATTTCATTAGCAGCATAGTCACCAGCGAATACCACAACAGCATTCTCACTGATATTAGTCATATCAAATTCAATTGTACATTCTTGACCTGGTTCACTTTGTTCTGGAACAGTTGAAGCATAGATCTTTAAGCCACTTAAATCAGTTAAAGCTACATAAGCAATGTAACGATTATCACTAACAGTAACAGTTAATGTGCTTCCATCTTCACTCATGATAACGCTCTTGATAACTGGAGCAGTATCATCAACTGTGAATGTATAACCAAGTTTAGCACCTTCGCCAAGAGTACCATTCTTAACTAAAGTCTGTAATCCATCTTTATCAAGTTTACCCTTGCTATCCATAGCGTAGTATTCAGGTACTGCATAAGTTGAAACATCAAACTTATCACCTTCAACTAAGCCTAATTCAGTGGCAGTCTTATATACTTTTGCAATCTTTGGACTAGCATTGTACCAAGTACGATATGTCAAATAGTAGTAAGCACCATATTGGCTATTAGCGACATTAGTAGAATATAACAAGTCACCATAACTACCATCTTCATTAACTTTATAAGCTAATGTACCAACAGTACCAGCATTTCTGATAAGTGTATATTTAATATTAGAAATTTCTGTTTCAGAATTAATTGCTAAACGATCTGCTGGGAATTCATCTTCTACAACATAAGGATTACCGATCATTACATATGTCTGTTCACTTGTAGGATAAACAATTGACATATAGTTAGTAACCTTACTTGTATAAGAACTTTCACCCTTATAGTATTGTTCAACTACTGAAGTATCATACATTGAAGGATCAGTCCAATTGCCATAGTATCCAATGATAGGAATAGACTTTTCTACATCTAATAATTCACCATCTTCACTTGAAGATAAACAATTTAAATAAGTATAGCCTTCAACATATAGACCATTTACATAGTAATAATCTAATGAATCTTTGTCTTCTAATTGGATGTTAACTTTAACAGTCTTAGTCTCATTAGGACAAACTAGTAAACCAGTAGAGATATATTCTTTGATCCATTCAAGTAATAATTCTGCATCTTTACTTGATAAGCCATCAATTCCATCCATCTCACCTTTTTCAAGATCTAATTCAGAGCCATCAACTTTACCAGTGATGTAATCCAAGATAGCTTGAGCATCGTCAGTATCTGTATCACCATCTTTATCAACATCATGATCAGTTACAGTATTAGAATATTCATAAGTAACAGTAGCATTGATCTTAGTTGTCTCTGGTGATAAGTATAAGTAATTTACATCTGTATCATAATATAAATCTTGAGTAAAGATATCAGTAGATAACTCATAAACAAGGTAATTATCAGAAGTATTTGTGATCTCAAATGAATAGCTATAAGTACCAGTCTTGTCAGGATCATCACCTAATTCAACTTTAACCTTACCATCTTCATAAGAAGCAGTAGCATCTGAACCCATCTTAATGACAGATAATGACTTAGTAGCGGCATAAACATCAGCTAAACCTGAACCTTGTTGTAAGATTGAGTAGTAATTTTCGCCATTGTACATTGGAGTAGCAGTAGACATTAATAAGCTATTGATGATAGCTCTCTGACTCATGCCAGTCTTAGTAGTAAGATCGTTTTCTTCAATATATTGAGCAAGTACAGCAGCCATACCAGCAACATGTGGTGCAGCCATTGAAGTACCACTCATATTTTCATAACCATCATTTGAAGTACCATTTACTGAGTAGATATTTCCACCTGGAGCAGTGATCTCTGGTTTCATGATTAATGAAGAAGGGATACCCCAAGATGAGAATTCAGACATATTGGCATTTTCTCTTGTTGTAGTGATGCCAGGAGCGATAGTATCATCGATCTTAACACTACCAGTATAAACATCAATACCACCAATAGTTGTCTTAGTACCAGTCTCTTTGATCTTATTAGCATCAGCTAATGTAATAGCAACAAATGGATAAGTATATTTATAATCAGTTAAGTTCATGCTGATTGAACCAGCAGCATTATTTGCACAAACAATTGCAGCAGGGCTATAAGCACCAACGTTGTTACCCTTATCTACGAATGAGCAATCACCACGATTAACGATAACTACTTTACCCTCTAAACTGATTTCACTTGTAACAGTTTCTAAATCTGAAGCTTGACCAGCAGCATCAATATAAACATATTGATAATCACCAGCAATAGTAGTGATGACTGCGTTAGTATAGCTTGACTCGTTATAGAATACCTTGTTAGTTCCATCAAATAATAATGAAGTACTAGTTAAACCAATATTATCTGCAGAAGCAACACCAATTGAGTTAGTGAATGATCCTGGAGAACCAGCAGTATCAAAGTTGATATCATCATAATATAAGTAACCAGCCTTTTCGATACTAGCGAAGCTTGAGAATGCATAACAGTTACCAGCAGACATAGATACTACAGTATTATTAGATACTAGATTATCCATGATCTCTTGATAAGTTTCAGAGAATGTCATACCAGCAGCAGCTGAACCTAATGATAAGTTACAAGAATCAGCACCTAAAACGATAGCGTCCTCAATTGCTGCCATGTAATCTGAATCATAAGCTCCACCGTTAGCACCAAATACCTTCATAGTGATGATCTGAGCATCAGGTGCAACACCTACTGCATAAACAGTATTAGCAGCATCAACAAACTCACCGTTTACTTTTACATAACGGTTAGCAGCAGCGATACCAGAAACGTGAGAGCCATGTTCACCTTGAGAATCAGCTGAGTGATCTGTAGTATAGTTATCATCAACATAGTTGAAAGCATAAGGTATCTTTAAACTCTTATAAGTCTGAGTAACATCAAATGTTTCTTCATTATTCTTATAAGCATTTAATTGTGTATAAACAGCCTCAACATCTTCCTTAGTCAATAGATCATAATCACTTAATGACTTACCATCTTTTGTTAAAGAATACTCTAAGCCTTCTTCACTAAATGAAATATGATCTTGGTTAGTACCAGTATCAATGATAGCTACTATCTGACCTGCACCAGTATAACCATTAGCCCAAGCATAAGTAGCATAGATCATATCTGAAGTACTCATAGAAGTATCAACATCATCATCAACAGAATATTGTTGTTCAATGAAGACTTCTTTGACATCAGATAAAGCTTCGATAGCTTCAATATCACCATAAGCAACATCGGCAGAAATGATATTAGCAGCTAAAGTAAGATTCCATTTTACATCAAGAGTTTCACCAAGAGTCTTTTCAATCTTAGTAACAACCTTATCTTGTTTCTTTTGTAAAGAAGCTCTGTAACTCATAGCTTTCTTATTAGAAGCAATATCATCAGTTGAATATTTCTCTAATGTAGATGGAGAATTTAAGACAATAGAAACACGAACGATGTCAGTATCAGCATATTCAACTTCATCATCATTTTCAATGTTTGAAACTGTCTCACCTTCTTTAGAAATTAATGGAGAAGAATAATCTACGCCTTCCATATCGAAATGATCTAGGTTAGTAGTCGTTTCGCTAGTAGTGGTAGTAGTACTTTCTCCTGAATCTGTACTATCATCGGTAATGTCAGCTTTAACTGCAGAAAAAGCAGTATTAAAGACTATAACTAAAGACAATAATACGGAAAGAAATTTCCTCATATTTAATAACTCCTTTCATAATCGGATAAAAAAATCCTTATAGATTATATAACAAAAAAACATCCATTTACATAAGAAATGAATATTTAAATAATACTTTTTCAAAATAATGAAAACAACTATAAAGTAATATGAAAATGAAAGCGTACTTTCATATATACCCAAACAAATGTATAGGGAATAAAAGTCATAAGCAAAAAAAGCACAAAAAAACCGGCAACTTGCTATATTCGCAGGGGCAAGCCCAACT
>CAVCVO010000098.1:0-5995 GCA_963606005.1 Anaerovoracaceae bacterium | reverse complement strand
CACCAAAGCCAAAGAAGGCGATAGCTTTCTTGATCTGTGGATTCCAGAAGCCCCAGTTGTGTCCACCAGGCCCTTCTTCATAATCAATATCTAGTGATGTATTTTCTTTAACGAATTTCATGAAGTCAAGTCCACTTTGATATGTAAGTTTATCATCTACACCACAAACATGTCTTAACCGAGGTTTTTCACCTTCATATTTGTCTAATTTTAATGCCAATGTATTTAAGTCGTTATCAGAATTTTTATATTCATCATAATCACCAAAATTCATATATTGAAGTTTTTCAGCATCATAAGTATTTTTCAACATTGGTCTATCATCTTTTCTTTCACCAATAGCTCCTGACAGAGAAACTGCTGCTGCATATAAGTCAGGTCTACCCATAGCTAATCTAAATGCACCATAACCTCCCATAGAATTTCCCATTATAAATGTGTCTTCTCTTTTAATAGAAGCTGGAAAATAATTGGCTATTCTAACAGGTAACTCTTCAGTTAAGAAAGTATAATACCTATAATTATACTTGCCATCAACATATGATCCACGATGTGTCGTTGGCATTACAACTATTACAGGTAAATCTCTTGTATAGATTTCAATCATACTTTTACGAATATATGCTGTTTGATCATCTCCATGACCATGCAAGCAATAAATGACAGGATATTTCCTGTCTGGTTCAAAAGGCGTTTTTCCTCTTCTTATTTCTGGTAATAAAACATTAACATTCGTATCCATACATAACGAATCTGAATACATACTCATTTCAATAAATGCCATATTTTGCTCCTACTTTTTTACTATTCCAGAATCATTCCAACAGTTATCTATATCAAAGCCAAAGAATTTAAATACATTTTCAATCTGTGGATTCCAATAAAACCAATCATGTCCACCATGACCTTTAGAATATACGGTTTCAAAATATTCTGCATAATTTTCTTCAATTGCCTTATGAAATTCTTCGTTTTTTTGAATTAAATGATCTTCCTCACCACAACATTGATAATATCTTATTTTACCATTCAATTTCTTGTTTTTTAATTGTTCCAACAAATAATAATTATCATTAACACTATTTACATATTCCTCTTTACTTCCAAAAATATGTAAAATATTATCTTTCATATCACTATTTGGATATAAATCTTCCATATGAGCTTTTAAATCAACTGAGCCAGAAAAAGAAGCACCAGCTCCATAATGTTCAGGATAAGTCAATAACAATTTAGTAGCACCATAACCGCCCATTGAATTTCCCATGACAAAGTTATCTTCTTTCTTATCACTGATAGGGAAATACTTTCTCATTACTTTTGGAAGTTCTTCTGCAACATAAGTAAAGTATTTTAAACCTCTTTTGCTATCTGTATAAAATTCTCTAGTACAAGCAGGCATAAATACAGCAACATCAAATTGTCTTGCATACAATTCGATATTTGACTTACGAATCCACGCGTTATGTGAATCACCATTACCATGTAAAACCCAAATAGCAGGTAATTTTTTTTCACTCCAATCTACATCATCCCAAGTTCTTCTTCTACGACGAACATCTGGAATTAAGTAGTCAACATCCATATCTTGACCTAATACTTCTGAAAAAAATGTTATTGTTCCATATGCCATAATTCTATTCTCCTTATAGTTTAATATTGTTTTCTAATAAAATTTTATATAGAGCAATGCATTGTTCAACTGCAATTTCTAAAGTTTCAACGCTTGCCATTTGATCTTCCGCATGTATGATCAAAAGTGGAATACTACCAGCTTCATTATTTGCTTCCAATGTCAATAATTCTTGGTGAGCTTTATGCCCTTCAATAAATATTTTTCTTGCTTCTTTAGTGTTTTCCTCTGCTTCTGCTATTTTGCCTTGTCTAGCAAGGTTCATTGCCTCTACATACATACTTTTAGCAGTTCCTGCTGTTGCGATAAGTTGTAAAGCAATCTCTTCAAATTTACTATTGTCCATAATAGACCCCTTTCTAAAATGTAACAGTAGCGCATAACGCGCTACTGCTTGAATTTTTAATTGTTTTATTCAGCTGCTTCGTTAGCTTTTTCCTCTTCAATGCATTGTTTCTCATATACCTTGAAGAATGGAATCCAAACAGGAATAGAGATCAATACCTGAATCCAAGGAATTAAGAATCCAATAGCATTCTGTGTTTGTAAGAAATATCCAAGACCTAATGGAGTAATACCACCAACATATACATAAGGTACTGGTAAGAATCCAACTTTATACAAAATTAAGAATACAAAGAAGTTAACAAATGTCAATAATACGTATGGAATCATTAAGATAAAGTTCAATGCGATTGGAGTACCAAAGAATACTGGTTCCATAATGAATAAACCTGGAATAATTGTAGCTTTTCCAATAGCATTCAAAGTTGTTGATTTACTCTTGATCATAAATACAGCAACGATCCACATAGAGAATGCTGCAACATTAGTTACTGCAACTAAGAATACTGGATGGAATACAGCAGCTTGACCAGCTGATACTAATTCAAGGTTTTCTGCCATTGCTGCAGCAATAATAGGGTTAAAGATTGGCATGATAACTGCATGACCATGAATGCCAAATGCCCACAATAATGAACCAAATAAACAGATGATCAAAACTACTGGATAACTATCTACTACATCTAATGCAGGTTGTAATGCTGAAATAAACCAAGCTCCAAAATGTAAACCTGTTGTTTGTTTTGTTATAACATAACATCCGCCTAAAACAATAACACTAAATGCAAATGGAATTAATGCAGAGAAACTTCTACTAATAGTCTCTGGAACTGAATCAGGAAGTTTAATGATAATGTTCTTTTTATCACAGAAATGATAAATTTCTGTACAAACTAATGCAACGATAATAGCAGTGAAAATACCCTTACCACCAAAATATCCAGAATCACCTTCAATTACTAGTAAGAATACTGACAATGCAACTAAAGCACATTCGATCTGTCCTAACTTATACTCTTTTGCTAATGTATATGCAATACCAGCACAAGCGATTACGGCCATTAAACCTAATGTGTAATTGTATACAGCCAAAGCATATCCACCAACGTGACCAACTAGGTTAGCCCATCCAGTAAAGAATGCTCCAACAAATCCACCCATTGCTTGTGCTTGTTCACCTGGAGCCACTGCTAATAAGAAAGCAATTGCACCTACCATTGTAAAAGGTATAGTTAACATCATACCTGCTGAAATGGATTTCACAAATCTGTTTTGAGATATTTTTTGTGATATTGGCATCATTACAGCGGAAAACTTGTTCATAAATTCATTCATAATTATTCTCCTCTTTATAGTTACTTTTTAACATTATTTAATATTAGTTTAAGAATATTCTTACCATTTCCTGTTCCATAATCTCTCATAGGCATTGCTTCAACTGGAATACCAGGGAACATGGTTTGAATTTCTGCCTTACGATATGCAATCTGTGGTCCAATCAAAATCATGTCGCTTCCAGGTGCATAAGTTTCGATATCATTGACACTATGAGCTGCAATATCTAGCTCAATACCTTCTGCATCAGCTTCCTTTTTGATTTTTTTTACTACTACACTAGTAGACATTCCGATTGCACAAAATACGCTTACCTTCATTTAGAATCTTCTCCTTTCGCTTTTGATCAAAAATCGATAACATTAATGTTTACGTTTACAGTATACTTTCGAGGAAATAATTAATCCAATCAACAATTTTCCTACCTTTATTTTAGTTTTTCCTTTTTTCCTAATCAATCTATTATCCATAATTCCTATAACCGTCTTTTCCTAACACTTAGGAAAATTAGTTATCGACTTGATCAATTTTTTACCTTAAAATATAGGTAATTGGAAGAAGAAGGGTGTATGGTATGTTAACACAAAGGGATAAATCACTTATAAATCTTATTTTAGAAAAACATTCAGGAATTTTTGGCAAAGAATTAGCTAAAAATCTCAATGTTTCAGATCGTACTATCCGTAATGATATCAAACGTATAAATGAAGAACTTTTTGATAGTGGAATTCAAATATCTTCAGACATAAAGGTTGGATACTATTTAACAGATAATGATTATTACACCCTAATCAAATATATGGATGATAACTTTGGTTCACAAAGCACTCACTCACAAAATAATCAATACATACCTTCTAATAGTGATGAAAGAATAATCTATTTAACCCTTCAATTATGTTTTAATTCTTCTTATACAAATTATGATACGTTATCTCTTGCTACATATGCATCCAAAACATCAATTAAAAATGATCTAAGCAAGATAAGTGAAATGACATCTAAAATAGACTTTCTTAATTTGGAAATTGATCAAACGAAAGGTACTAAGTTGCAAGGGTTAGAAAGTAAGAAAAGAATCTTAATATCTAAAATGATCTATCACCATCTAGATTCTAACTATTCTTATATCAAGTCAGTTCTTGGTGTATTTTTAACAAATACAGATAAGTTATTTCAACTTTATGATCTATACACTACTTTCTTTGAAAGCCAAAAGCTAATATTTACTGATAGAGGAATTAGGGGTTTTGCTTTTGAAACTTTAATATTCTGTGAACGTTTTAAAAATGGTATGAAATTAGAGAATACTTACTCCTACACAGGTGACACTTCCATTAATTTACCATTTGAAAAAATAGAAGATCTTTTATCAATAAAGTTGGATGAAAAAGAAAAGATGTATTTATATGATGCTCTTTCTTTCAAGCAAATCCTTTATAATGGTGCCAATTATTTTGAAGACAAAAACGCAAAAACAGTTGTTGATGAATTCTTTAACAGTATAGAAGAGTATTATCATGTGGATATAAAGGGTACTCAACAAACAAGAGAGAACTTCATTCTTCATATCAGTTCCTTGATCCAAAGAATAAAACATCAATTTGCTAATAACCAATATTTCATCAAAGACATCAAATCAGCCTATCCATATTCATTTGAATTAGCAACTTCTATAATTCCTATTATTCGTAAATACTACAATATCACCATTGATGAAAGTGAGCTTTCATACATTGCTATTCATTTATCTTTATTCTTAAGCGAAACAATTAAAAAAGTTAAAACTATTATTGTTTGTGCTAATGGACTAAGTGAAAGTAAACTAATTGAATTAAAAGTAAATTCTAGGTTTAGTGATAGGATAGAAATTGTAGATTCCTGCCCACTTTATCAACTGGAAAAAGTGACAAAAAAGAATAGTGATATCAAACTAATTATCACTACCATTCCTTTTGTCTCGCCATTCTCTGATGATGTTTCTGTATTGAGGGTAAATCCTAGTTTTAATGACAATGACATTTACAATTGCGAAAAAGTTTTAATGAAGATCCAATATGGTTCAAACGAATACACAACTCTCTATGAGGGATTTAACCATCATTTCTTTAATGTCTACGAAAGTAAAGACCCTAATGAAGCCTTAGATGAAATGATTGAGATGCTATATCTACAAAAAGTAATCCCTGACAAGCAAGCATTTATTGAATCAATTAGAAAAAGAGAAAGCTATTTCCCTACCGTTTATAACAACATATGGATACCACATCCACTAGAGACAATGGCGACAAGAACAATCTTCTCTGTTGCTTTAATAAAAAGTAGTTCTACAATTAACTTAATCATCTTATGTGCGATCAAAGAAGGTGACACTATAAAATATAGAGATATATTCAATCATATTACTAATCTATTATCAAATGATGATATGGCCAGCAAAGTCACTAGGATAAATAACTTTCCTCAATTCATAGAATTTTTCAAGAAAATCGTAGACTAAGTTTCCTATTCAAAAAAAAGACTGTATTAAAATTGTTATTACAATATTACAATTTCAAGGCAGCCTTTTTCTATTTGTATGATTGATATCACTAAATCTTCTTGAAAATTTAAATACTAACAAAGCTAAAAAACATCCGCAATTTAAGCGAATGTTCTTCAAATCTTTATTTCTGTTCATCC
>CAVCVO010000097.1:0-6247 GCA_963606005.1 Anaerovoracaceae bacterium | reverse complement strand
TCATTCTAACATCGTATTATGGACTAGTGTAACAACAGTATCATTACTTGCTGTTATCGTAGCAACTCTTCTTAAGAAGAAATACGCTGTTAAATAATCTTTAACAATTAAAGATAAGAGAGGTCGGTAGAGATATCGATCTCTTTTTTAGATGAAAAAATCAAATTGCTTGCAATCTCTTTTTAGTTAGTGTATATTGTGAGTGTAGAAAACATTCCATAAAAATTATTTGTGATTTAATGATGCATTTATATGGTAGTTATATGAATTCTATTTATTGATTTTACAGTTTATTTTGAATAATGAACTTGTAAATATAGGAAAGATCTTGTTAATGAAATTGACTTTCTGATTCGAGTAAAAACGAAAATGTTAAACTCTTCTTCCTAATGTTAAAATAACTCCTAAAAAAAGACATTGTAAGTCAAAAAACTTGCTTGTGGAAAGAAACATTGAGAACACATTAGTAGTGCTACATTGTCTCAACCAGTGTGGAAAAAACTTGATAAGAGAGCAGTAGTAATTAATCTAGACTCTTTATATGAACAATATCTATACAGATATCGGTTCGACAATGGCTGTCATAATCTTCAATGACAGCCTTTTTGGAATAAGTTTCATAATATTTTCAATTATTTTCTGAAAATATTTTAATAAGTTGTTGAGATTTTCATGATTTTTTGTAGTAATTGTCACTAAGATAATTTATAATTTATAAAGAATATTATATGTATATTCAAGAAAGGAGAATTTATGAGGAAATTTCTTTCCACATTATTATCTTTAGTTATTGTCTTAAATTGTGGATTCTCTACAATCATGGCTAATACTGAAGGTAATGAGGGACAAACTGGTTCTAACGAAGTCACTACTTCTACCAATGTTGAAGTTACTGACACTGATGGTAGTGGATTTGATTCACCAGTTATTACAAATGAGGAAGTTGAAACAGGTAAAAAAATCGTTAATGACAGCGAAGTAGAGTATGCCGATGATGATGTTGTTCGTGTTTCAATCGTTCTTAATTCCAAATCAACATTAGAGAAATATTCCACTGAGGACATAACTTCTAATAAGAAGGCAATGAACTATAGAGCTTCTCTTGAAAAAGAACAAGCAAAAGTAGTTAAGAAAATTGAAAAGAAACTTGGTGAAACTCTTGATGTTAAATGGAATTTAACGTTAGCAGCAAACGTTATTTCTGCTGATGTTAAGTATGGAGACCTAGAAACGATATTAAATCTTTCTAGTGTTAAAGAGATCTGGATCGAACAACAATATGAGATCACAGATGAAACTGATTCTACAATTTCATCTTCAGAGATGGTCTATGCTACTTATGCTTGGGCTAATGGTTATACAGGTGCTGGTCAATTAGTAGCTGTTATTGATACTGGTACTAACCAGGATCATATTTCATTCTCAGGTGAAGCTTTAGAGTATTCTTTAACTAAAGATGGTAAGTCATTAAGTGATTATGACTTATTAACAAAAGAAGATATCACTGCTGTAGCAAGTCAATTGAATGCTTATAAGACAATGGATGATTCATTTGATGTTGATGCATCTTATAAGAGTTTAAAGATCCCTTATTCATTCAACTATGTTGATGAAAATTATACAACAGATCATGATTCTGATTCTCAAGGCGAGCATGGTTCTCACGTTTCAGGTATCGCTGCTGCTAACCGTTATGTAAAGGTTAATGGTGAATTTGTTGATGCAACTACAAGTGTTTATGCCGTAGGTGTTGCACCAGATGCTCAGATCATCACAATGAAAGTATTTGGTAAAGCTGGTGGAGCTTATGATTCAGATTATATGGCAGCTATTGAGGATGCTATCGTTTTAGGTGCTGATTCTTGTAACTTATCATTAGGTTCTGGTGCTGCTGGATTAACATTTAGTTCAGGATATCAAAATATCATGGATAGTTTAGTTGAAAACAATACAGTTGTTACTATTTCTTCTGGTAATAGTTATAGTTGGTCAACTAATTCTAATACTAGTGGTTATCTATATAATGGTGATGTTAACTTTGCTACTGGTGGATCACCAGGAACTTATGTTAATGCTTTAACAGTTGCTTCAGCTGATAATATCGGTACAACTGGTTTACCATTAGTATTCAATAGTGATGTAACAGCATTCTACTCAGAAAGTTCAGATTACACTAATGCACCTATCTTAACTGTTGCTGGTGATTATGATTATGTTTATGTTGATGGTGTTGGTACAGAAGAGCAATTTGCTGCTGTTAACAAAGTAGTTAGCTTAGAAGGTAAAGTTGTTATCTGTAACCGTGGTACTACTTCTTTCTATGAAAAAGGTAATGCTGCCGCTACATACAAACCTGTAGCTATCGTTTGTGCAAACAATACTAGTGGTACTATCAATATGAACTTAACTGGTTATACTGCAACTACACCATTTGTTTCGATCACTTTAGAATCAGCAGAAAGTGTTAAGTCTACTTCTACAGCTACACAAACTGTTACTGTTGATGAAAATAGTTCTGTAACTGTTTATACTGGTAAGGTTACTATTTCTAAACAAGCAGCAGCTGTAGTTACTTCTACAAGAGAAGATGCTACTATGTCTGATTTCTCTTCTTGGGGTATTCCAGGTTCATTAATAATGAAACCAGAGATCACTGCTCCAGGTGGAAGTATTTATTCAGTAGATGGTATGGGTGATGATACTTATGAAAATATGAGTGGTACATCTATGGCTGCACCTCAGACTGCAGGTATGGCTGCTATCTTATCACAATATATTAAGGAAAATGATCTAACTACAAAGCTTGGCATGAGTCAGAGAGCTATTATCAATAGCTTATTAATGTCTACTGCTACGCCAATGTATGATCCATATGGTGATTATTATCCTATTTTACAACAAGGTTCAGGTTTAGCTGATGTTTATGCTGCTACTGAGTCTGCATCGATCATCACAATGAATGAAGATGCAACAGCTTCTTATACAGATGGTAAAGTTAAAGTTGAATTAGGCGATGATCCTGATAAGACAGGTGTTTATACATATTCATTTAATATCACTAACTTCTCAGATTCTGACCTAACTTATAAGTTATCTACTGATATCTTTACGCAAGCATTCTATTATACTTATTATCTAACTCCATATACAACTTCACTTGAGGCTGAAGTAACATATGTATTTGATTATTCAGAACATGATGTTGATAAAGATGGTGACACAGATACTGATGATGCACAAGCATTATTAGACTATATCACTGGTGTTGTTGATGGAGCAAAACTTGATCTAGAAGCAGGCGAGATGGATGGTGTTGAAGGTATTTCTTCTTACGATGCTCAATTATTACTTGAGTGGTTAAAGAATAGTACTGATCAAATCACTGTTGCTGCTGGTCAAACTAAGAAAGTTCAAGTAACTATCGAATTAGATGCTAATGACATGGCTGCATTGGATTACTATTGTGAAAATGGTGACTATGTTGAAGGTTTCACTTATGTTGATTGTTTAACAACTAGTGAAGATGGCGAGAATTTAGATGTTCAAAAGTCTATTCCAATCATCGGTTTCTATGGCAACTGGACTGATCCTTCAATGTATGATTCTTCTTTAGTTGAGCAATATTATGAAGATAAATTACCTTATAGTGGTGTTACTTCTAACTATATGACTATTCAATACTTTACTGAAGATGAAACTTCATATATGATCGGTAACCCTTATACTATTGAAGATAGCTTCCCTTATGAAAAACTTGCTATTAGTAGTAAGACTGAGATTGTTAACTTCAAGTATTCATTGCAGAGAAATGCTGGTACTGTTGGTGCATTTGCTTTCAAAGTTGATGAAGAAGGTAATTTAACTGATAAGTTATATTCTGCTGGTTATGCTACTGGTGTTTATGGTGAATACTATTATGTAAATGGTGGTTATTGGTCTAATACTACTCCTAATACTGTTAAGGTAAATTCAACTGTTAAATCATTAGGCTTAGTTGAAGGCGATAAGTTTAACATTGGTGTTTATGCTGTTCCTGAGTATTATGCAATGGAAAGTAATGGAACATTAACTGAATCTGAATTAGAAGCTCTTGTTAAGAGTGGTAAGTTGGGTGAAGGTGCTGAACTTGGCTTTACAATGACTGTTGATGACACTAATCCAGTTGTCAAGAGTGTAGTTTATGATGAAGAAAACAATAAGTTAACAGTTACTGTTTCTGATAATGAATATGTTGCTTATGTAGCTTTATTAGACTTAAATGGTGAAGATGTATACGGTGGAGAAGTTCCTGCTCAAACTGAGGCTGGACAAGACTGCACTGTTGAATTTGACTTGTCAGAAGTTGAAGGTAAGAGTACATTTGCATTATTTGTTGGTGATTATGCTGCTAATGAAGTTTACAAGGTTGTAAAGATTAAAGATGGCGAGCCTACTGCTACAAGATATGCTTATATTTTGACTGATAAGTTAGTTACTGGTAAAGATTATATCATTGCTAGTTCAAATACAGCTGGTTCTGCAAAAGTTATAGCTTCTGAAGGCTTTGGTTATTACAATTCAACAAAGAATGTTACTATCGTAAACGATGGCACAAAAACTTATATTCCAGTAAGTTCTGCTAGTGATGATATAGTATGGACTACAAAAAATTATTATGGAGGAATATTACTAGAAAGTAAGGCTAATAGTACGTATTATTTAAATTGGATGCGTGATGGCTATCCTACAGCAACATATAATTACACTAGTGATTGGACTTATAGTGATACATTAGTTTCAGGATACATGAAGTTATGTTATGATACTTCATATAACGATTTCTACACATATAAGGTAAATTCATCTGCCGAGTCTTACAAAAATGTATATTTGTATGTATTAACAGAGTATGAAGAAGTAGTTGATACAGAAAATGTGACAAGTGTGACTGTTACTCCTAGTACAACTACACTTATCTTAAATGTTAGTGAGACTGCTCAATTAAAAGCTACTGTAAAACCATTCTATATTGAAGATAAGAGTGTTACTTGGACTTCATCTAATCCTGAAGTTGTTACTGTTGATGCTGATGGTGTTATTAGTGCTGTAAGTGTTGGTGAAGCAACTATCACTGCTACTTCTAACCATACTAATACAGTTTCTGGAACAGCAAAAGTTAGTGTTGTAACTGCTCAACCAATGCAAGCAAGAGTCAATGGTGTAATTCAAAAAGGATCTACTGTAGAGTTCGTATCAATTGATCTAAGAGATATGTCTACAACTCCATTAGGAAGTGGCAATGAAGATTATCCAGTTATCGGTGGTGGCCGTGATGGTAATTACATCTATGGTGTTGATTCTGATAATGATCTATACTCTTATGATATAAAGAACAGTTATGCTGCTAATTATATTGGTCGCTTAAATGAGAATGTTGCACCTCTTGATGGAGCTAACTTCCCAAGTATGACTAATGGTGGAGTTACTAAGGATTTTGATCTAGTTGGTGTATCAAGTGTTGGTTATATCACTATGTTTGATGCGTTAACTGGGGATGTTTCATACTTTAATGCTTCTAATTACCATGATACTGCTGTTGCTATCTGTTATGCTGGTAGTGGTGTAGATTCTAGTGGTAATACTAGAAACTACTATTACTTATTAACAAATTCTGGCGAATTATGGATTTGGGGTCTTTATAATAAGGATTCTAGCATGAGTGCTGGACTAGGACAAGTTGCTGATATCAATGGATTATCAGTTAGTGGTGAAGAACATTCATACTCTATGGTATATGCTAAGAATATCACTGGAACTGAGTCAGTATTCATTTCTGATGATACTTCTCATTCAATCTACTATGTTGAAATTCCTGATAGTGATGATGTTGTTACTGTTAATGCTAAATATGTTGGTTCAGTTGATGCTGACTTATTAAATACATTATATAGTGATGATTATGATGCTCAAACTAGCAATTCAACAGTTGTTGCCAAATTTGAATCTGTAATGACTTATACAGCTGAAGCTGTTGATGCTAAGGTTAGCGTTGATTCAGTTTCTGGTGGAACAAGTGAAATCACACAACCAAAAGTAACAGCCTTTATGGATAAGGTATTAGATAAGGCTATAGTTAACTTTGATGATAATCTTTCAGATACAGAAACTCGTCTTGCTTATTCTGAATCTGTTGACAGCAAAAACGGTTTAGTTACTGTTACATATGATCCAAATGAAGTTGAGTTCTTAGGTGTTGAAACTGTATCTG
>CAVCVO010000096.1:0-6543 GCA_963606005.1 Anaerovoracaceae bacterium | reverse complement strand
CATTTTCTTCTATTGGCTTGTTAAATGCGATAACTTTCATACAAGTAGATTATAAAGGAAATAAAAGTTAAATTAAACTATCAAAATTTAATTTAATACATTCTTGTTCTAATTTGATATTGTTAGATAACATATGATTAAATAGTTCTATTTGATCAGTAAAGAAAGGATCATCCTTCATTTGTTTTAAATTAATAAAATCATTAGTTGTTAATTCTTTACAAAACTGGTCATGATTAATTAAAGTTTTAAGATCCATAGCTACTGTCTTAAATGGAATAAAAGTTCTTTCTACAAGATTTTTCCATATTTTAAATCCACCACAATCGGTATCACCAAAATGGTAGTAATGACTATTAGGATAATAAGAATAGAGATTTTTAAGAAATTCACATTTGATATGATTGGAAAAACCTCCAAGATATAAAATGATCACATCTTTATTTTGAAAATCAATGCGAGAAAATGAAGTTAGATTTTCCACCGTTAAAATCATTTTAGGCTTTTTTTCGCTATCCCATTTTAGCAAATTGATGTCTTTACTTGAAAAAGAGATACCATTAGTAAGATATTCTAAATCAATTTTAGGATAGTGAAAATAGTTCTTGCCTTTAATCATTATCCAAGAAGGATTATGGTAGATATTAAATTCTTGTAATAATTCTTCATTTGTTAAGGATGAAAGATCATTAGTGGAAAACTCTCTTATTAAACTACACACTTTATTAAGTAAAGGTTCAGCAGTTTTTGAATCATTAAAAAAGCGAATAGATAATTCTCTAACATATAATTCTTCTTTATTACTAGTTATCTCTTCTAATAATCTTAGTTCTTTTGTAAACTTATCTAAATCATCTATGTCCACATATTTTTTAACACTTTTATGCTCATTTAATAAAGATATAAGATGATTGATAAAGATATCAGTGATATTACTTATGCCTTTATTAGAATTACAAATTTCTAATAATCGTTGTTCTTTTTCTGTCAAATCTACTCTATTTACGAGTTTATAAGCATTTTCTAGATTATTTACATTTAAGTAAACTGATTCGATGACATTATCAATTTTGTTCTTTTTCCATTTAATAGTGATGATCAATCTGTTTTCCAAAGTCTTTAGTTGTTGATGAACATCATCATATTCATCAGAAAAAATATCTGGTTGATAATAGTTAGAAATGACATCTTGAATATTAACTTTAATATTAATATTGACTTTGTTAAGACCTGTACGTAATTTGCTATTTTCGTATTTGTCTAATAAAGCATTGATGATCAATTTATCATATCTCTTCATGACTATAGTCCTCCACATAACTAGTTTTACCATCAGTTAAGACTAATATATTAGTTGTAGCATTTTGAGAAATATACTGCAATCTTTCTGTAGGACAAGAGATGATAATCTGTAATTGTAATTTTTTCATGAATTTCATGATAGATTCTATCCTTTGATCATCCATATTATTAAAAGCCTCATCAATCATGATAAGTCCAGCTTTAGAAGAATCAATGCCAGATTCATACATTTGTTTAAAAGAAGCAGCAACTGTTATATAAAATGGAGTTTGGATCTCTCCACCACTTTTTTCAGAGGAGACCTTAGAATATAAGTAATAATCATTAGATCTAAGATCTGTTACTTTTATATCATAATCCATATAATTTCGATAGTCGGTATAAATATCTAAAGAATTATTTCCTGTGTTTTCATCACTACTTAATTTATTAAATAGTTCTTCTATTTCTAATTGATAACGAGAATTAAAATCTCCAGTAAATAAGGATATTCCCTCGGAAATATTAGATTCATCGTTGATCATTTTATAGAAGTTTTCATAGTTTTTAGCTGCGTCTATCGTAAATTCATATTTTTCACTGTTAAAAGGTATTTCTTTAAGAGTCTTATTTAATTCTTTGATGCTATTACGAGCATCCTTGATATAATTATGCATCTTACTTAGAAAATCTTCCCTAAATTCAATCTCAGCACTTTGTTGAGCTTCACTAACTTTTGTTTCATATTCAACAAGTTTAGAATTAACTAAGCTTTGATATTCTTGTTGGAATTCAGTATAGCTATCAACTGAGGCAGCAGCACCAAATTGATGAGAATTTTTATACTCACTCATTAGTCTGACAATAGTGGAAGTGATATCTTGTTTATTTTTTTCTAGTTCATTCTTATTTTTAGCAAAGTACTCACT
This sequence comes from Anaerovoracaceae bacterium, assembly GCA_963606005.1. Lineage (GTDB taxonomy): Bacteria > Bacillota_I > Bacilli_A > Erysipelotrichales > Erysipelotrichaceae > UBA1783. The sequence continues at coordinate 4,333 of CAVCVO010000096.1, read as the reverse complement.
AGTATATTTGATATTTCTAGTTTTGACTAGCTTGCGATAATCTTCATTAAATTGATCTACATTATCATAATTGCTTAATCTATCACTTAGACTATTGATGACATTAGATAGATCAGTAATCTTTAGTTCATTGGTTTTTATAGATTCATCTATGCCACCTTTTTCACCAAAAGCATCATCCTTTTGTGATTCTAATTTACTTTTAACTTTCTTATGATCTTCTAATTGCATTTGCTTATCAATAATAGTTGAGTTTTTCATTATTTCTGCTCTTTCATTTAGCAAGTTAGAAATCTTACTTTCATTATTTAAATAAATTCTAGTAGAGGGTAAATTAGAAGTTATATTAGTTTCATTAGTTGTGTCTAATAAAGTAGATAGAGCAATTTGCTTTTCTTTATTTTTATAAACTTCTTCTAAAGAAATATATAAAGAATTTAATTTCTCCGTAGCAATCTTTAATTGTTGTTCTATAGCTCCAGTACCAATATAAGGCTTTTGGTATATATGAGTTGGAATGGCTAAAAGGACATTATTTTGATATTTCATACAATCTTTTGTGATAGCTACATTATAATTTTTTAGTTTATCAACACTATCACACTTGGCTACTCTACCTAAGATCATTTTTGTATAGAGTTGAGCTGTTTTATTAGTAGAAGTTACTTCTTCAAATAAAGAGTTGTCTATTGGTTCAATATCTTTTAACTTATCTGGATTGATAAGACCTACACCAGTTATCTTTTTCTTCTTTTTTAATAGGTGATATTGAGAAGCAGCAAAATCATAATGCTCTTTTTTTACTACCAGATAGAATCGTTGAGTATTGAGATATCCTTCTATCGCATTACGCCAACTTTCATCTTTGATCTCTAATAGTTCACATAGAGTCTTGACATTAGCTTCTTTATCAGATGTTTGTAATAAGTCAGATATGCTATCTCTAAGAGTAGTGACATTAATATCATAAGTAGGTTTCTTTTCTTTTAGACCGGCAATTTCCTTTTTAATAGTAGTTATTTCTTCTTTTAAACTTTTAATCGTATTTTCAATATCAAAAATCACTTTATTTATTTGTTCAATTTTTACTTTTTTGATTTCAATTAATTCATTGATCGTTTTCTCTAAACTTACTAGATCCTGATCATCTAGAATAAAATCATCAAAATCTGTAGGAAAACTTGCTTTTAGAACTTTTAAATTATTCTTTTCCCTTTTAAGAGCATCATTAAAAGCTTTATAACCGCTAGAACAGTCTTCTTTATTTTGTTTATAGATAGCTAGATTATTGTCGATATTTTGTAAAGTTAGATAATCTGAGTTGTTGGCTAACTCAACATTGAGATTATCTATTAATTGAGATTCCACTTCGATCTTTTGTTTTAACTCATTGATCTTATTACAAACAGATTTTAAACGATAGCTATTATTGATATTTTCTTTACGAGCTTTATTGATTGAATCTTGATAAGAATCTATATCGGCAAATATTGAATAGATTTCATATTTTTGTATATCAGATACTACTTTCTGGTAATTTTGATAAGCACTATTGATAGAAGAAAGCTCAGAAATTCTTGATTTAACATTATCTAATACTTTTTTGAAATCTTGATAAGTCTTGACATCTCTTCTCAGTTCTTCAATATTGATGGTCTTCTCATTTAAAACATAATTATTGACAAATGATTTGATGTCAGTGATTTCTCTAAAAGCTAAAGCTTTTGGTATTAGATCAAAGAACTTATCATCTATCTTGCCAAAAAAATCTTTGATCTTTCTTTTAGCATCTTTGATAGTAGGAATATAGTCAAGGTTATTATTGTTCTTGAAATCAACAGTTGATAATACTCTTCCATTTTCGATAAAAGAAAGTTTAGAAATGGTGGTATTATCAAGAAGATAATTTTTAACTTTGACATCTTGTTGTTCACTGTAGGAATCAATAGCTGAGCCAACAACAAAGGATTTTCTTTTCTCATCATCACGAAACTCTAAGGCGATATGACAAGTTATCTGACCTGTTCTCAAGTAAGGTGTATTTTCTGAACCAATCTTACATCTAATATAGCTATTTAAGGTTCTTTTGCCTTTTTCATGAGCAGCTTTATTAAAATGTTTGGTATCTCTAGTTAAGACAAATTGTAAAGCATCTAGTATTGTAGATTTACCAGCCCCATTTGCTCCTGTGATGACTGTAGAACTCGAAAAAGGAATAGTTTCATCTTGAAATCTATGCCAATTGATCAGTCTCATCTTCACTAGTCTCTTCATCATCACTCACCTCCTTATCACGATATGAATAGATTATTTTAGATATTTCATCAATATCATTTATTCTGATAGCTAAAGCGATGGAATCATATATGATGATACGACAATCTCCTTTAGTTGTGTCTTTATCAAGAATAGAAATGATACCTGCGTTTTTTAGAGTTCTTAAAGCTTCTCTCATTGTTGTTTTATCTATATTCTTTTCTTTAGTCTCTAAAGAAAGATATTTTTGATTAATATCATCAATTGTTACCATGACTTGACTAGCTAGAGATAATTCTCTTTTTTTCTCATCATATAAGATTCTTAATAATAAGATGACAATAGATTCATATAGCTTTAAAGAACGTTTACCGTCGCCATTTAAGTTGATAAGTTGTAATACACCATTAACCTCATCAATGACGATATCATAATCAAAACTATTAAGAAATTCTTTGTAAGAAGAAATATTGGAGTGAATAAAGTAATAATCATTTTCTGTATTCTTATCTTTTTTATTGATAAAACCAACAGAAAATAATCTGTTAAGAGACTTTTTAAATTGGATCTTTTGTTTTTCGTTTAGTGCTTCATATTTGCCCATACTTTTTCTCCCTGAGTATTATTTTAAAATCTGTAAAATCATATCCATTAATGGAAACTCTATCTAGTTTTTCAATTCTATAGCTCATATTTGATCTTTGACCATAAATACGGATGTAAAGGATCTTAGTAAATTGTTCAATATCTGATAAAATTTCCGATGCATTTATCTCTTTTTTGTCGTTTAATAACGAAAGAACATAGGCATCGATATTTTTAGGTGTAAGAGTATTTTTGAGTTTATCAATAAGTGCTTTGCGATCTTTGTTACGCTGTTCTATACTGATCTCGTTAAACTGCATCTGTTCGTTAATAAAACTAGCTTTTCTTGTTTGAGGGGTATATAACGAATCACTAGAAAACCAATTGATGACAAATATATTAAATAAACCAGTTAGTTCTTCTAATTCATAACAAGATCTGTCATCTAGATCATCATCAATGATCTTTTGATTGATGAAACATAAAATGTCTCTTAATTGACCTCTAACATCATTTGCATTTATCAATTGAAATTGCGCTCTTTGAATGGCAGCATTTTGATAATTTGAATTTTTTTGCTTGATCTCTTCTAAGTAATCAGGCAATTCTTTAATGTTATTTATGATGTTTGCGATGGTTGTTAAAACTTTTTCCTTGGCTTTTTCGTGATCAATCTCTTCAATTTCCATGTATCCTTGGATGATAGTTTCTAAAATATCTTCATTTTTTGCTGCTTCGTTAAGACCATTAAGAATATCGGGACTATATTTATGAATATTGTCAGTTGTTAGTAAACGGTGTAGAAGTTTCTCTATAACATTTTTATGGTATTTATCAAATAAGATAGAGATAATTTCACTAGGATCTTTTTCTTTTGAAAGTTGATCCATATATTTTTTGATATTAGAATTTAATGATTTTAAGGAAGAGATCAGATCATCCATGCTACTTTCTATCTGTTGGATTGCTTCAACGGGATTATCTTTGATATTTTTACATAGCACATAAATTGTATAGATGTGACTACGATATTGGTGAGGATCTTTTTTATCGATTTGTCGTAGTGTTTTGATGATCTTAATGGCATAGTCGTTGAAATTGATTTTTTGGACATAATTTTTATCGGTGTCGATATTTATCCAACCATAGTCAACTAAACTACGGATCATTGAACTAGCTTTGTCAGTAGAGTTAGTGTTTTTAATTTCTTCTCTTTCTACAATAGAAAATTGATTGTCATAGTAATCTTTAAGAGAATCCATGACAGTATCTCTATCTACGCCAAAGGAAAAGCCATCTGCTAGATCATAGATAGTGCAGATACAATTGTAATATTCTCTTCTTGAGGGTGCGGAAAGAGGGATAAAAAAATTCTCTGGAATGACATCGAATATCATAATCTCATCTTATCATTGAATACCTCTTTTATCAAGTTAGAAAAAAGATGGCTTTTATACCATCTTCTTAAGCAAATAATTTAAATATTCCGACT
>CAVCVO010000095.1:0-6683 GCA_963606005.1 Anaerovoracaceae bacterium | reverse complement strand
ATTAATAGATTAATAGTTTTTAAAAATAAAGCAGAAGCCAATAACTTCTGCTTTTATAATAGTGATGTCATATATATTGGTAAATAAGTTATACTGTCAACAATCTTAAAATCTTCTGTATGTATTACATAAGGCGTATGCAACATCTCACTATATTTACTTATATATTTTTTAAGTGATGATAAATTGTAATTCTTACTTGATTTTACTTCAATTGGTGAAATATTGTGGCAATTTGTGATTTTGTTTTTAGCAATAAATCCTTATTTGCACAGTGTCAGCAACACTGTGCAAATAAGGATTTTAAATTTTTTATGAAACAAATATTTTAATCAACTAAATGATCATTAGTCATTTACATTTTAAAGAGAAAAAGCAGAAGCTCTTTATATAACTTCTGCTTGATTTAATCTAAATCTTCACCGTTTGATTTGATCAATTTCTGATAATAGTAAAAACTATCTTTTCTTGATCTATTTAATGTACCAGTAGTGTCATCATTAACATCTACATAGATAAATCCATATCTTTTTGATACTTGCATTGTTGAAGATGCTACTAAATCAATGATTCCCCACCATGTATAGCCAAATACGTTAACTCCATCTTCAATTGCTTCGGCAACTTGCTTTACGTGTTGTTTTAAGTAGTCAATACGATAAGCATCATGAATTGAACCATCTGTTTCTACCTTATCTTTAGCACCCAAACCATTTTCAGCAATGAACAATGGCAATTGATAACGGTCCCACAATTGATTCAAAGATATTCTTAAACCCACAGGATCTGATTGCCAACCCCATTCACTTGCTTTTAAATATGGATTCTTTAATCCAGCAAATGCATCATCGGAAGCTTTTGGATAATTAGGATCTGTTGAGACAACAGTAGAGAAATAGTATGAGAATGACACAAAATCTACAAGTCCGCTCCTAAGTATTTCTTCATCACCGTTTTCCATTTTTACTTCAACATTTATTTTCTTCCAAAAACGTTTCATGTAACCTGGATAATATCCTCTGACCATGACATCGGTATAGAAGAAATTTTGCGTATTTGCTGTTTCAACAGATAACATTACATCATCTGGATTAACTGATCCAGGATAATATGTGAATTTAGCTAACATTGCACCAAATTTTGATCCTGGTAACATCTCATGACCTAGCTTAATAGCCAAAGCATTGGCTAAAAATTGATGATGCAAACATTGATATACTGCTTGTTCAACATTTTCTTCTTGATCTTCTATGATCGCTGCACCAGTATAATGGCCAAAATTTGCTGCATTGATCTCATTGAATGGTAACCAATAATCAACTAAGTCACCTAACTGTTCATACAATGTCTTGCAATAATTAACATAGAAGTCTATCATCTTACGACTATGCCATCCACCATAAACATCTACTAAATGAGCTGGAACTGCATAATGCAAAATTGTACATAATATTTTCATTCCATTCTTATGACATTCCGTAAAGAGATCACGATAAAATTTAATTCCTTCAGGATTAAATGTCTCTTCATCACCATTTGGATAGATCCTACTCCAAGCTATTGAACAGCGGTAAATATTACATCCCATTTCACCCATTAAAGCAACATCTTCCTTATAACGATGATAATGATCTACTCCTGTACGATAAGGATAATGTGTAACATCAGTATCAACTAATGCCTTTTCCCACTGCTCAGTAGTTTGACGTATTCTCTTATGATACATAATTTCTTCTCTTGTCCAATTAGCATCAAAGTAACGCAAATCACAAGTATCTAATCCTTTACCACCCTCGTTATAGCCACCTTCTATTTGGTGAGCAGCTGTTGCTCCTCCCCATAAGAAGTTTTCAGGAAATTTACTCATCTTTTTTCTCCTTTTTGTAGATTATTCTACATAGATCAATGATATCCATTGACAAATTGCATTCTGAATTGATTGTCATCAATGTGTCTTGAGCATGATTGAACAAAAGAGTTGGGATAATCTTTACATCTCCCCTTGCCTCTTTTGATATCATCTGAGTGTGTATCACATGAGATTGACGTATAGATTCCTTAGCCTGTAAAGCTAACTCATCTGCCTGTTTAAAATCACCTTTCTTTGCTGCTGCTACTGCTTGTTGGATTTCATTTCTAGCATCGCCTGCTTTTAATATGATCTGCATAGCAACTTGATTTAATTCATCATATGAAACTTCACTTACTTCTTTTTCTAATTCTTCCATACGTCATTACTCCTTTTGTTATTTAATATAGATTTATTATTTTGATTCGATCTGAGCATTTTCTTCTTCTAACAATGTCTTTTCATATGCTTTGAAGAATGGATACCATACACAGAATGTTACAACACATACTATAGCCCATACAATGATTGCCTTCCAGTCATTAGTAGCTAAGATTGCTCCGATTGGAGCTGGTAATGCCCATGCTTGGAATACATATGAAGGTGTATTTAAGAATCCAGTTGACATTGTAAAGTATACGATAGTAGCAGTTAAGATTGCATTAATCCACATAGGGATCATCAGTAATGGGTTAAAGATTACTGGTGCACCATAGATAACTGGCTCATTAATATTGAAGATACTTGGAACGATCGTAACTCTACCAATAGTCTTTAATCTCTTGCTCTTAGAGAAACACATCATTATAACTAACATTAACGTTCCACCAGTTCCGCCTAAGCAAGTTAGTGCACATGTGTGAATAGTTTCAAAAGTTACAATGTTAGTAGCTTTTAATCCTTGAGCTACTAATTCGACGTTAGCAGCAATACCTGCATAATAAATAGGGTTTCTAAATGCTGAAGTAGTTCTTGTTCCGATACCAAATGAATATAAGAATGCTGGAACAAATACAATAACTAACATACCAAGATAAGATTGACCAAATGTAAATACTGGCTCCAAGATCTTAGTTAAAATAGCTGGAATTGAAACATTGCAAGAGTTCAAAATGAATCCGACTGCTAATACGATAAGTACAGGTACAGTTCCATTGATCCATTCTACAATAAAGTCGGGCATTTCTGAATCTTCTAAGAACTTTAATCCAATATACCAATTAAATACCATTGCTGTAAATAAGCCTACAACTAATGAAACGAATGTTCCACCAGCACCTAGATCACCAAATGTAACAGCATAATAGCCATCAATAGTTGGATAATTTAGAACTTGTAAGAATGAACCGATGCCTAACAACCCAGCAACAACTGCATATTTACCTTTTCCTTTTTTCTCCATTAATAAATAAGGAACTAGGAATGCAACTTGTAAAGCTGTTAGACCCATTGCAAAATTGCCAATAGAACTTAACGATGGCATTTCAAATGGTAAATAACCAATGATTACTCCATATAAAGAAATCAATGAACTTACCATGATAAATGGTAAGATAATAGTAAATGCTGATGATATTGCACCGATCCAAGGGTTTTCAGCAATCTTCTTTGCTCCTGGAACGATATGTTCTTGTAACCAAGTATTAAACTTTTCCATATAATAACCTTTCTTCTTTTACTTTTTAAAATCTTCAATTGATTTAAGAGCTAATTTCATTGCTCCTTCACCATCTAACATTCCATAAATGTCTTGTGGAATAACTACTGCCGGAACTCCGACATTATCACACATTTTTTGAAATGCCGGAAGTTGATTAGCATAATGTGGACCTACCATTAAAATGTTATACTCTTGGATGGCTTGTCCAACATTACTTTCAGCAACTGCTTCAACATTAGCAGCAATTCCCATTTTCTTAGCTGCCTTTCTCATTTTCGCTGCTAGAAATCCACTAGACATACCTCCTGCACAACATAATAAGATACTTACTGTTTCCATAACTCTTAATCCTCCTAACACACTATCGCGATTTCGTGTTTTTAAATTACAGTTTTATTAAAAACGTTTTCATTCATAAATACAAAAAAGCATTTTCACCATTCAGTGAAAGAAAGTAAAAAGGGATTTCTCCCTTACACTGATTTATGTTTAAAGATGATTGCCTTAAACTCTTGGAAATTTTGACTCTTGCTTAACTCTTCTACCAATTCTTCATTTTCAAATAATTGGATCAATGCACCTATGATAGCTCTAAAGTATGTACTGTCTGCTTTGTTGACTGATATTAAAAATACAATATTTACCTTGTTATCCTTCCATTCAATACCATTTTGATCCACTAAGACACATATTGCAGTAGTCAATCCATCAAACTTAGTGGAATGGGGAATAGCGATAGCACCAAATGCTGTGCTACTTGCTTCTTCTCTCTGTAATACACGTTTATAAAACTCATCACCAACATATTCTTCGTTTAATAACAATTTGGTCATCCTCCAAATTGCTTCTTTATAATCAATTTCATTAGAAACCATAAATAATGATGATTTGAATAGCACATTAAAGTTTTGATATAATATCTTTAACTTTTTTTCATTATCTATCTTATCTAAAAGGTTAACAATCTCCATATTCGGTAAAGAAGCAAAAGCTTTAACTACGATAGTATTAGGATACACTTTTGGATCATACTTTTGATCTAATGTAATGATCGCCATCTCTTTATCTTCAACATCCTCTAACTGTTCGTAGAATCCAACTATTTTAATTCGTGATCCAAAATTGACCATCATTTGATTATATAGCCATTCTCTAAGTCCATGATAATCTTGGATGACTAATGCTACTGGTTGTTTTCCCTTATCTTGTTGCTGTCTCTGTATCTCTCCACCAATATGCAAAGCGATAAAAGATATCTCATTTTCATCTATCTCACAATGCCATTTATCAGCAATTTCAAAAGCTACTTCTACGGCGATCTCATATATCGTAGGACAACTTTTTCTTATACCATCTCCTAATGGATTATTAACTAAAACTTTATTTTTCAATCTGCGATATAAATTAGCAATATGTAAAGTAAATGGATACTTAAAAATATCATTAGACAAATCAACACCGTAATTATCCATTATTTGCTCTAATAGCTTATCAACAAATTGTACTATACTTCTCTCTTGTTCATTTTTAGAGGTTTCTGGTTGGGCATCAGGATTGATAGAATGGCAAGATAGTAAAACCTGTAATTGATTTCGCGAATTATCACTGATATTTATATTCCAATTTTCTTCTACCATTTTTACAATCTGTTCAGTCAAATTTCTTATATTATCATTTACTTCCCACTCATTATCTTCATCATCATAATCATTTCTAACAATAATGATCATTATATGCAAGATCAAGTTTTCGTAGTTAAACTCATTGAAATAAAATCCATTCTTATAAAAAATATCTTTTATCATTGAAGACATTTTTTCAACATCATAATCAACAAATTGCTCTTCCAAAAAATTAATATCAAACACAGAGCTCTTAGCCTCATCTCTAATGATCTTAGATATCAGCTTTCTCTTGCTACTTTCTTTACCTACTAAAGACACAGCTCCTTTTGTAATCTCAAAACTGACATCATATCTATTAAACTGAGTATTCATTTTTTTGATGTCATTTACCAGTGTTTGAGTTGACACATAAATCTCATCACTTAAATTTTCAATTTGTAGATCATTATCTTCCATTAGTCTTTTAACTAAATAATGACTTCTTTCTTCATAATTCTGAGGAATATCAATCATACTTTCTCTTCTATCTTTAGCTAACATACTATTAATGATTTTACTATCAGATTGATAGCCATTTCGAGAAGATGAAATGATATTGTCATATTCTTGATTGATACCTGATATATAAGTTTTTACACTTCTTGAAGATACTGATAGATCATCAGCTATCTGTTGAGCTGTTACTGGTTTATTTTGCTTTGCTAAATATTGTAATAATTTTTGGTATTTTTTATTCATGAGTTCAATTCTCCCACTCAATGATAGCACATTTTTGTTCTAACTTTCTTTCACTACAAAGGGAAATTGTTTTTTTGAGTTTATTTCAATTCTTGTTTAATATAATACTGTTTCAAAAAAGGAGATTTCTTATGAGTAAAGATGTTATTAAAAACTACTTGATCATGATCATAGGAGCTATGGTCATCGGTATTGGTGTATGTTTTGTTGTTTATGGTGATCTTGGTGGAGATGCGATGACTACTTTTCAACAAGGTCTTTCAGTTACATTAAATATAGGTTTACCTACAGCTCAGATTATTGCTAATGGACTATTTGTTGTTATCTTGTTTTTCTTAGACAAAAAAAGTGTTAATATCGATACTATTTTATGTCCATTATTTATTACTTTAGGTTGTAAATTAACTATATATGTTTTACCAACAATTACTGAATTAGCATTAAGATATGTTTATATGATCGTCGGGATCATTATCGTAGCTATCGGTATAGCTATTGGTGCTCAAACAAAATCTGGATCTAATCCTTACGATGGAACTGTTTTAGTTGTAAGTAAAATGATCAAAAAGAGTTTTTCAATCGTTAGACCAATCTGTGATATTAGTTTGTTAGTAATTGGAATCATATTAAATGGTTCATGGGGAGTTGGAACAATTGTTGCTACTTTTGCGACTGGCTATATCGCTAACTTCTTTATGAAACTAATATCTAAATCAACTAAATAATTAATTAATTAGTCGTGTACCCATTAAAGAAAAAAAGCAGAAGCTCTTTACATAACTTCTGCTTTTTAAAACTCTTCTTCTTCGCT
>CAVCVO010000094.1:0-8001 GCA_963606005.1 Anaerovoracaceae bacterium | reverse complement strand
CTAGATCAAAGCCAATCTTTGGATCTGGTTGAATATTAACAGAAATATAATTCAAATGTTGATACTTTTCATCAGCTTTCTGATAAAAACGATGATCAGGAGTTGTTGAATAAACGCCATAAGGAATTGCATATTTATCTAATATATCTTTATAAGCTCTCTCTAATGGAATATCGTTTTTCCTTAAACTTGCTACATCAGGATATTTTCCTAATATTGAATAACATAGTTGTACTTCTGCATCAAATTCTTTATATGCATCTTCATAAGTAGCTTCTTCCATCAAGAAAGTTTTACGATGTCTCCATTTAAATCTACCTTCTTCATCAACTAGTGATGGAACTTCATTTGCTGGTAAAACTGGTGACTCCCATAAATGGCGATGCCATCCAACTGAGATCCATGGTCTTTCTTTTAGCCATTTTAATGCTTCAACAGTATCTGGTGAATCAAACATAACATCTGCGCTACTACCAATACCTTCTTCGAATGCTTTCTTTACTCCCATATCATAACAAGGAGTATAACCTACATCATCAACTCTAAAAACTAATCTTTTACGCATACTAGCCTCTTTCTATCTATTTTTGAAATCTGTTTCGATCCCATTTATCTTATTTCTAAATACAAAAGTCAACAATGCTCCTACCAATATTGGCATAGCCATAACTGTCCACATTAATGGAGTATAACCTGCAACAGAAGCTACATAACCACAAATTGATGGTCCAATGATAGTCGAAGCATCAAGAGCTATATAATTTGTCGAAGACGCCGAACCTCTTCTTTGTGAAGGCACTGCCTTCATACATAATGACTGAAGAGATGGCTGTACCGCACCATAGCCTGCAGCATTGATCGCTGCAACAACTAATAATTGCCACAAAGTAGTTGATTGGCCAATCAAATATAGTGATAAAGCAGTGCACAAAATAGATGGGATAGCAACCACAACAAAGCCATACTTGTCAGACAATTTTCCAATCAGTGGTTTTGTAACTAACATAGCGATTGCATAGACTGTAAAGTATAAACTTGCATTTTCTATTCCTCTTTCTTCAGCATATACTAAAAAGAAAGAACTTATCGCATTAAATCCTAAGCCAATAAAGAAAGTAATGATAGCAGGCACAATTGCCTCTTTTGCTACCATGTTATTTAAATCTAAAGAAAACTTTTCCTTTTCTCTATAAGGTGTTTTAACAACAATTCCAACTAAGAGCATTGAAAAAATCATTGAACCGAAAGTGATATAATAAGTCACATTATACCCTACAGCATCTCTTAATGCTATACCAATAGATGGCCCGATAGCTTGAGCAATCGTTGCAGCACATGCATATATTCCAATTCCAGAAGCAAATTTCTCTTTTGGTATACAATCAGAAACAATTGTTAATAAACATGAATTACCAAAAGCATTACCTATTCCTTGTAGTAATCTAAAACATTTCATTATCGTTATAACATCTATTCCTGTTATTTCGGCAATCTTTGGTGATAAACCAAAGCCTAAATATGCCGTAGCAAAAAAACACATAGCCATTTGTAGTAATTTCTTTCTATCATAGGCATTCATTGCTGGTCCTGCAATAAATCTAAAGATCAATGCTGTAACAGCAAACATACTCACCAAAGAACCAATTCTATCAGCAGCTGCCCCCATGCTTTTAGCATACAAAGACAATAACGAATTACTCATCTGCGTTGAAAAGCTAAAAAATAAAGATGCTATAAAAACACTTATAAACATTGGATTCCATAATGTGGTAGGTTCTACCCATTTATTTTTTTCATCTTCCATGTTAAACCTCCTAATTGTTCATAGTATAAAACAAACCTTTACATTATGTTTTCCAAAAAATGATCTTATAAAAGAGCAGTTTACCTACCATTTTCAAAAAAACTCTAACGTTACGTTAAAGTTTGTTCAATTTCTATAGTTCAAATATCCATTTGCCTAATTATAATTTTTCGATCACTAATGGAGCTAAATAAATAGGCTTTAATTCTAACATCTCATCATGTGAAATATCATTTTGTGAAAATAATATTCTACGTGATATACAATGTGAATATTTTTTTGAAAATTCGTTAATTGATTTGTGATTGTTTACTTCAGAAGATTTAACTTCTATAGGAACAACTTTGTCATTATTTGTAAGTAAAAAATCAATTTCATAAGGATGGTTATTATTTTCCTCATACCAAGTATGGTAATACAATTGTCTGTCAGTAGATTTTATAATTTGAGCAATCGCATTTTCATATAAATAACCAAGATTAGCTTCTAATTTATTACTCAATAACTTATTATATATATTTTCTGAAATTATACGTTTATCATTAAAAATCATGGTAGTAAACAATCCAATGTCAGCTACATATAATTTATATTTTCCAATATCTTTCGTGAGATTTAAAGATACGGAAGGTTCGGACACATTATAACAAGCTAGAACAGTTTTTGAGTCAATAAGTTCATACAATAATTCCTCATCCATTCTTGTTATGTTTTTATTGAGCGCTTTTCTTAATGAAAATTTGTTCTTCTTTAAAGCTAACTGACTTGGAATTGATTCATATATTTCAGCAATCCTCCCACTTGAGTCAATTCTCGCAAAATCATCTTTATAAAGTTCAATGATCTTTTTTTTGATAAAATCGATTTGTTGAAATGACTTCTTTTCAATGTATGCTTCAACAGCTTGTGGCATACCTCCCACAGCCATATATATTCTAAAATCTCTCATTAATTTTCTATTTGTGGATTGACCAATTGATTTATTGTAATCTAAAATTTTCGATAATTGAGCATAATTCATATTGCATGCCCAACAAAATTCCTCATAATCCATTGGATAAACATTAATTTTCATCTCTTCAGAAGGAATCACTATTCCCTGTATATTCTTCTTAATACTAATTAAAGATCCTGTTTCTATATAATCATATCTACCATCGGCAACCAAATGTTTAATGGCTTGTCTTACTTTAGGCATTAATTGAATTTCATCAAAGATTATGACTGATTCTCTTTCAATCAAATCTATCGAAGTAGTCGCTTGTAATCTTAAGAAAAAGATATCCAAGTTATTAATATCGTCAAATACTCCTAAAAGCTCATCAGTAATCTGAGAAAAGTCAACACGAATATAGGACCTATAATTTTCTCTTGCAAAGTTTTCTGCAATTGTGCTTTTCCCAACACGTCTTGCCCCTTGTAACAGAACTGCATATTTACCAGACCAATTTTCCTTCCAATCCTTTAATTGCTCAAACACTTTTCTTCTAAACATTTTTTCACCTCTTTTTCTTTAATTATACTCTAGAATTTAAAAATCTCAATGCTTTTCTGAACAAAAAGATTAAAAATCTCAATGCTTTTCTGAAAAAAAGTTTTAAAAATCTCAATATCAATTCATTCAAAAAACATTAAAATCTCAATCCTCCACCGCAAAAAAGTGTCTGCAATTAACAGACACTTTCTAATTACTTTAATCTAATTAAGCAATGATCTCAGTAACGTTACCAGCACCAACTGTTCTACCACCTTCACGGATAGAGAACTTAGTACCTAATTCAACAGCGATTGGGTGAATCAATTCAACTGTCATTGTAACGTTATCGCCTGGCATACACATTTCAACACCCTCTGGTAATGTGATAACACCAGTTACGTCAGTAGTTCTGAAGTAGAATTGAGGACGATAGTTACTTACGAATGGAGTATGACGTCCACCTTCTTCTTTAGATAATACGTAAACTTGTGCGTTGAACTTTGTATGTGGATGAACTGAACCAGGTTTAGCTAAAACTTGTCCACGTTCGATCTGATCTCTTGAGATACCTCTTAATAATGCACCGATGTTATCGCCTGCTTGACAGAAATCCAAAGTCTTTCTAAACATTTCAAGACCTGTAACAACAGTCTTTTGAGTATCTCTGATACCAACGATTTCAACTGGTTCGTTAACTTTTAATACACCACGTTCAACACGTCCTGTAGCAACTGTACCACGTCCAGTGATAGTCATAGTATCTTCGATTGCCATTAAGAATGGCTTGTCATCTTCTCTTGCTGGTGAAGGGATATATTCATCTACAGCATCCATTAATGCTAAGATCTGCTTTTTAGCTTCTTCGTCGCCTTCCATAGCCTTTAATGCTGAACCACGGATGATTGGGCAGTTATCGCCATCATAATCATACTTATTCAACAATTCACGAACTGTCATTTCAGCTAAGTCGATGAATTCTTCTTGGCCTTCCATCATGTCGCACTTATTTAAGAATACAACCATAGCTGGAACACCAACCTGTTTAGCTAACAATACGTGCTCGTTAGTTTGAGGCATTGGTCCATCAGGTGCAGCAACTACTAAGATAGCTCCATCCATTTGAGCAGCACCAGTGATCATGTTCTTGATGTAGTCAGCGTGGCCCGGGCAGTCAACGTGTGCGTAGTGACGCTTTGCTGTTTGATATTCAACGTGTGCAGTATTGATCGTGATACCACGAGCTTTTTCCTCTGGAGCTCCGTCGATCTGATCATATGCTTTTGCTTCAGCCCAACCTTTTTCAGCTAAAGTCTTTGTGATAGCAGAAGTTAATGTAGTCTTACCATGGTCGATATGTCCAATAGTACCGATGTTAACATGTTCTTTACTTCTGTCAAATTTTGCTTTTGCCATTGATATTTCCTCCTAAATTTTCTAAAAATATTTTAAAGCAAATTCTAATTTAACGCAACAACTAACCGTTATTACGTTTAATTATTTCTTGTGTAATTGAGAATGGAACTTGAGAATAGTGGTCCATCTGCATTACATAATTACCTCTACCTTGAGTGCATGATCTTAAGGCAGTTGCATAACCGAACATTTCGCTTAATGGTACCATTGCTCTAACAGCAATAGCATTGTTTCTCTCTTCTTGATCAACAATCTGACCACGACGAGCAACAACATCTCCCATTACGCTTCCTAAATATTCACTTGGAGCAACTACTTCAACGTTCATGATTGGTTCAAGTAGTACAGGCGCACATTTCTTTGCAGCTTCTTTCAAAGCCATACCGGCAGCAATCTTGAAGGCATTTTCACTACTATCTACTTCGTGATAACTTCCATCAAATAATGTTGCCTTGATATTGATGACAGGATAACCAGCTTGTAAGCCACCATTTAATGCAGCTCTCAAACCTTCCTCTGTAGGCTTGATGAATTCTTTTGGAACACTTCCACCTATAGTAGCATCAACAAATTCAAATCCTTTATCTTCGTTTGGTTCAAATCTGATCCAAACATCACCGTATTGACCATGTCCACCTGACTGTCTTACGAACTTACCTTCGCACTCTGCAGTCTTAGTGATAGTCTCACGATAAGCAACTTGTGGTTTACCAACATTACATTCAACATTGAACTCTCTTCTCATACGATCAATGATGATATCTAAGTGTAATTCACCCATACCAGCAATGATAGTCTGACCTGTATCAGTATCAGTGTAAGTCTTGAATGTTGGATCTTCTTCAGCTAATTTAGCTAAAGCGATACCCATCTTATCTTGGTCATTTCTTGTCTTTGGTTCAACTGACATATTGATAACTGGCTCTGGGAATACCATTGATTCCAAAGTAAGATCCTGGCCCTCAGAACATAAAGTATCACCTGTTGTAGTGTACTTAAATCCGATAGCAGCAGCAATATCACCAGCATGAACCTCAGTAATATCTTGACGGTGGTTAGCATGCATCTGCATGATTCTTCCGAATCTTTCCTTTTGTCCCTTAGAAGCATTGTAGATATATGATCCAGCTGTTGCTGTTCCAGAATAAACACGGAAGTAAGTTAACTTACCAACAAATGGGTCAGTCATGATCTTGAATGCTAAAGCAACAAATGGTCCATCATCTTTTGCAGTAACATGTACTTCTTCACCATTGCTGTTAGTACCTTTGATAGGTTTAACATCAAGAGGTGAAGGTAAATAATCAACAACAGCATCAAGCATCTGTACAACACCCTTATTTTTGTATGCTGCACCAGACATTACTGGGAAGAAATCACCAGCAACTACTGCTTTACGTACTGTAGCTTTTATCTCATCGATAGTTACCTCTTCACCCTCTAAGACTTTCATCATGAATTCATCATCATATTCAGCGATCATGTCGATAAGTTTAGCTCTATATTCTTCAACGCTATCAACCATATCTGCTGGTATTTCGATCTCTTCATCATGTTTATGTAAGTCATGAGAGAAAGAGTAAGCTTTACGAGTGATGATGTCAATGACACCATCATAATGATCTTCAGTTCCGATAGGTAATTGGATAGGGCAAGCTTTTGCTCCTAATCTCTTTCCTATAGACTCATAAGACATATAGAAATCTGCACCAGTAGCATCCATCTTATTAACAAAGACGATCCTTGGTACTCCATATGTTGTGGCTTGACGCCATACTGTTTCTGTCTGCGGTTCAACACCGGCTTTAGCATCTAAGACAGTAACCGCACCATCTAAGACTCTTAATGATCTTTCAACCTCTACTGTAAAGTCAACGTGACCCGGAGTATCGATGATATTGATCCTGTGTCCTTCCCAAGTAGCAGTAGTAGCAGCAGAAGTGATTGTGATACCTCTCTTCTGTTCTTGCTCCATCCAGTCCATTACGGCTGTGCCATCATGAGTCTCACCAATCTTGTGAGTACGACCAGTATAATATAAGATACGTTCAGTTGTTGTTGTCTTTCCAGCATCGATGTGAGCCATTATACCAATGTTTCTGGTATGTTGTAAATCAAATTCACGTGGCATACTTCGAACCTATTAGAAACGATAGTGAGCATAAGCCTTATTAGCTTCTGCCATCTTATGAGTATCTTCACGCTTTTTAACAGATCCACCAGTGCCATTTGCAGCATCCATGATCTCGTTTGCTAAACGTAACTCCATAGTCTTTTCATTACGTAAACGTGAATAGTTAACTAACCATCTTAAACCTAAAGTAAGTTTTCTTTCTTGTGAAACTTCAACTGGAACTTGGTAGTTAGCACCACCAACTCTTCTCTGTTTTAGTTCCAAAACTGGCATGATATTATCCAATGCAGACTCGAATACTTCCATAGCTGGCTTTCCAGTTTTTTCTTCAACGATCTCAAATGCATTGTATAAAATTGACTGAGCTGTTCCTCTCTTACCATCAACCATAATACGATTGATTAAACGAGTAACGAGCTTAGAATTGTAAATTGGATCAGCTAATACATCTCTCTTAGCTATATGTCCTTTTCTTGGCATTGCGTTGTCCTCCTTTCATCAACGATTATGCTTTTGGTCTTTTAGCACCATATAATGAACGTCCTTGACGGCGATCATTAACACCGGCACAGTCCATTGTACCACGAATGATGTGATATCTAACACCTGGTAAATCCTTAACACGTCCACCACGAATTAGCACAACACTGTGTTCCTGTAAATTGTGTCCGATACCTGGAATATAGGCTGTAACTTCCATACCATTACTCAAACGTACACGGGCATATTTTCTTAATGCAGAGTTAGGCTTCTTAGGTGTCATAGTGCCGACACGTGTACAAACTCCACGTTTCTGAGGTGCACTGATTGAAGTAGCACGACGTTTTAATGAGTTATAACCTCTGTTTAATGCAGGTGATGCAGATTTCCATTGCTTACTTTCACGTCCTTTACGAACTAACTGATTTATTGTAGGCATATGTTATCCTCCTTTCCAATGCACACGTTACCGGGTGTGCCATCCTTGCGCTTTTATTAGAGCCCACTCAGGGCTCTCAATACGCTTGTATATAATACGACAATTAAGCTTCTATGTCAACAATTTTCAACAATATTTTCGAGCAATTTTCGAGTCATTTTTCGGCTCATTTTCAGAGTATTTTTATACTTTTCTATTAAACAATTATAGAAAAAACATCGGTATTTTTTTCTTTACCGATGCTTTTTTCTAGT
>CAVCVO010000093.1:0-8003 GCA_963606005.1 Anaerovoracaceae bacterium | reverse complement strand
CATCAAATAACTTAATAGTATTTGGAACCTCTATATCAATGAGATCTTCATCAATCTTACCATTATCAAAACAATACTTATACCATCTTGCTAGGCATTCACCAGTACCTGTATGATACTGGTCACAATCATATAAGAAATCATATGCTTTCTTATATTCATTGTTTTCATAATATCCTTCTAAGATAAGTTGATCATCAAGATCAGACTTTAGTTTGACAAATTGGCTATCATCTTTATAAAAGTCTTCAATACAAACCAAGATAGATTCAACAATATTTATCTGTTCTTTGTTTAAACTTGAAATGTCTTTACAATAATCTTTTAATTTATCATAAATGACCTTAGCATTATCTACATTGTTAAACTTAACACTACTGATATCACTATCAAGTACCTTAAAAGTTAAGTTGTATTGACACCATTCTAGTAAACAATCATCTGCTCTAGAATGATCTACATCAAGATCATATAAGATATCATATGCTTTCTTATATTCCTTGTTATTTAAATAATCATTAGCTTTTTCTTCTTTTGATTTGCATCCAAATAATAGGAGAAAACAAATTAACAGTAATAATATATACTTTATTTTACGCAAGTTATCACCTTCTCCAATGTAATTAATCTAATGGTTCCCTATAAATAATATTACCAACATAGCCACAGGCTGTACAAGTTGTTACAGTTGAACTTGTACTTAAAGCATAATGTTGTTCAAAACGATATGCTGTACAACCTGAATTCCAACAACGTTGAATATGATATGTAGAGTTGTAATTAGAAATATAGGAACTATCCAAGCCATAACAATGTGTCAAGTGATTAGTCACACCTGAACAAAATGATCTATATGCTGATAATTGTCTTGTGATCGATTTAATTTCACAGCAACCATATAGATTGCACTCATAAGTCGTTACCGAAGAAGATGTTTTTCGAGTATAGAATATCGAGTGAAAACCATAATCTCCTGAACCACTTCTTTTTAATCTAATATAAGCTCCAGCAGAGCAACTAGAGAAAAATGCAATAACATCCGAATTGTCTTGAAAATTTACATCAGAATTATCTAAGCCTTCAGCATGATCACGCCAAGAAGATAAATGTGCATATTTATCAAAGGCCCATCTTGCATAACCCATACATTGAATTGAAGATGCATATGAAACACAATCACAGCCACCATAATAATCACAATTACCATGATGAGTACATTTTGTACGATAATCTGAGAAATAACTTCCAATAGGATATGTTGAAGTAACATTTGATAAATTTGTATCTACAGGTTTACTTACAGTTTTAGTCGAGCTAGCATATCTGTCATAGCTATCTGAAACAAACAAGCTATTATAATCATACTCATCATCAATAACCACATCTCGGCTTTTAGAAGTGGAATTAATATTGAGATAATGAACTTCATTACCATTCTGATAAACTATTTCTTTATCCGACTTAATGTAAAGCATAGTAACATTATTTGCTTTTGCAACGATAGACTTCGTATCTGTATCTCTATTATATTTAACTATTTTATTGCCCTCACAGAAATAAATATCATCACCATCAACTTCTAATATCTCAGTGTTTAATACCCCATTAGCCACATATACATTTTCTATATTATTGCCATTATAATCCACAAAGAAAATATTATTTGAGTAAATAAAATATACTCCATTTTCCGAACTTCTATAAATATCAACCGGTTGCGAAACTAGTTTGATGATCTGCCCTGATTCTAAGTTTTTAGAGTAAAGATAACCTTCTTGACACGAAGTTGGACCAATGACATTTTCAATAAACCATTCATTACTTTCATGATATATAAATGGATAATAATCTAATTCATCAATCTCAAAAGTCATTTCAAAATCTTCTGTATAGTTTACAGTTTTATCATTAACAACAAGATCATCTATATCAACATTAGTTGAAGCATTAATAACACAAAATGACGAAAGCATCATAACACTACACAATAAATAACTAATTATTTTTTTCATATTTTCTCCTTTCTAATTTAAGTAACAATAAATTTTTGTGATATGTCATCCTCTTATTATCGTTTTTTTGATTTTAGACTCTAATACTATCTTTTTACCATTTTCAATTTTAATATACTTTATAATTTAAAATGTTTCAATGTTTTTTTTCTTATTCAATATAGAATGTCATAAAATGAAGTGAATCGAAAAATTTGTACAAGAACATACAAAAAAACAGATACCAATCGATATCTGTCTTAGCTGAATATTTATTTATTGTAGTTTTTGTAGATAAGATCTGTTACTTTTTTAACATCACTCATGAATTCATCTACTTTTGCTTCTTCCCAATTAGCTGGATCTTGACGGAAATAAGTTGTCTTATCATCACGATTATCAAAGATACCTACTGGAATATGATAGGTGTTTCCATGAGCTTTAACTGTTACTGTATCTTTAACTTCTGATTGAGAAATTAGATATTCCATATCATCACAACCATAATCATTTAACATAACTGCTAATGGTACACCATGATTTAAGATTGAACCAGGATCATTTGGATCTGTTCTTTCAAAGTTCTTTCTTCTGCTCTCTTCTGGTGATACTTGAATATAAAGAATGACAGCCTTACTTAACATTTCAGGACATAAATAACGCAATGAAAATTGATAACCGTCCGGATCAGCAAGCGGCATAGTTGAACCATCTTTACCACCTCTTGCAGCTTCAAAGATGATCGTCTTATTATTGAAGTTTTCTGGATAGCCTTTATGCTTCTCATCTAATAAGTCTCTTGCTTCTTTTTCAAGTCTCTTAGCTAATTCTTCTCTGACTTCTTCTTTTAAAGCTCCCATTCTTGCTGGCATACCTGCTGCTAAAGAGGCTCTATCGAAACGATCAAACAATAACTTAGCTGCACTATCAGTAGTGATGACATTTCTATTCATTAGATCATGATAGTCTTCATTTATAAGCTCGATCAAAGTAGCATTATCATGAGCATCATAAACCGGTGTCTCATCACCTGAATAATAAATACGAGGCTCACCGATCTTATCGCATTCCATATCAATCCTACGCATCATATGTACATATGGGAAATCATCTAATTGTAATGTTTCTCCAAAATGGAACTCCTTTTGTAATTTTTCTTCTTCTACATTTGCTAGTAGATGTCTTACTTCACTTTTACCAGAAGCAGGTAAAGCAAATAGTAATACAACATCAAATAAATCTTTACTATTGTTTAACATAATCTATTTCTCCAATTCTTCTTTAACTTGATACATCGTATCTGTAGCACTCTTTAAACCATTTGCGATAGTATCTATATCTTCTTGTTTCCAAGTAGTATGATCTGCTCTTAAGAAAGTAGTCTTATCATCACGATTATCAAATACTCCAATAGGTAAATAATAATCTTTGCCATCTTTAGTAACCTTAACAGTATCTTTCTTATCTGAACTATCTCTTAGATAGATCATATCATCACAACCATAATCATTTAACATGACTCTAATAGAAACACCATGATGTAAGTTAGAACCAGGATCATTAGGATCACATCTATCAGCATTCTTTTTTCTGCTCTCTTCAGGAGTTACCCAAACATATAAGATTGTAGCATCCTTTAAGATTTCTTCATCTAGCCATGGTAATGAATATTGATAACCTTTAGCACCAGTCAAAGGCATAGTTGCTCCATCTTCGCCTCCACGAGCCATCTCAATTACCAAAGTCTTATCCTCTAGATCTAAATCACATTGAGCATTATTGCTACTAATGATCTTATTAGCATCTTCAGTTAGTCCACATACTATATTGTTAAAAACATCATCTGTATAATCAAACAAATCTCTTTTGATACCTACTTTCTCTGAGGCTTTTTGGATCCTATCAAATAAATAAGTAACTGGTGTATCAGTAATGATCTTTTTCTTTTCTTTTAACAAATGATAATCATCATTTAACAAATTGACTAAAGTTCCCCAATCTCTATCATCAATGAAAGGATCTTGTTCACTATAGAAAACCCTCTTCTGACCACATTTGACTAATTCTTCATCAATCCTACTAAAGAAATGTACATATGGAAAATCATCTAATTGTAAATTCTCACCAAAATGTAATGTAGTGATATGTTGTTGGTTATTATTGTTTATAAATTCTCTTATTTCACTTTTACCAGAAGCTGGTAACCCTAATAAAAGTACTGTTTTAAAATTCTTTTCTGCCATAAGTGCCTCCACGATTAATATTATACACTAAAACGCTTTCCAAATGACATTTCATTCAAAACACATAATGCTATTAATTGTTGCAGATGATTGACAATTTCTTTCCATCAAATTGTTCACCCCAGCCATTTTTCTCTTCAAAAGATGAAAATAATATTTGAGTTGGATCAGGTAATTCTATCATTTTGTTTTTAAGTATTTTTATGGATTTATTAACCAACTTGATACTATCTTCGCCAATACCAGGTATAGGCATATAACTATAAATCATTGAAATATCAGTAGGTATTTTAATTAAAGTCTTCATATTAACATCCACATCTTTTAACAATTCGTAGTAAAACATGTAATCTTCTTTAGAAAGATAATCAAAGTTAGAATCTTCATAATTTTTAAACTCATAAAGGTATTCTGGTAAAATTTCCATAAAACGATAATACCATTCATCATAAAAAGAAGAAGTAGCCTTCCATAGCCAAGAAAACAATCTTTTCCACTCCTTTAATGGATAATTAGCAATTGCATACCTCTCAGCACACATTATTGTATAAGCAAGCCTACCATTCATAGATATCTTAGTAAAATCAAATTTTTCAGTGTTCATCATTATCATCACCTTCCCACCCACTATAGTTTTTCTTGATTTTTCCTTTTAGAGCATATTTACAGTTTTCACAAGCTTCTTTAGGTTTACCAAAATTATTCCTTGTAGTATGAATCGTATATAGTTTAAGATTTTCTAATTTGGCTCCATCATTTAATGCCTTATTAATAGCATGTATTTCAGCACAATTTCCTACCTCATATTGGTTCAAAGAATAATTTGGTAAAAGTCCTTTATTTCTTGAATCACCGAATAATATAGCATTTTTCTTCTCGTTCTCTATTACAATTCCGTGATTATACCCATTATAATACTTTCCTGTGCTTTCATCATACACGATACAAGCTGTATTGAATTTATTTCGTTGTCTATGCGATATTTTATTCAACTCATCCACCTTTTCTTTAGACCAAGAAATAATCTTTTTATTTAGTTTTTCTAATGAACCATTATCTTTTTTATCCCCTATGGTTCCATGAAAAAAGTTACTATGTCCTTTACTCATTCATTGCTCCCTTTTTAAAAGCCATATTTGTATGACTTGGATATTCAATAATTTCGATGCCGTTTGCTATGGCTTTTTCAAAGCAAGAATAATTAGCTGAACCATATACGATAATACTTCTGGGTTTTAATATTCCAATCATTTCGTAGAATCCTAGTTCAAATCTTTCTCTATCAACTAGTTTTCTAGGACTTCCACCTACCGTTCCAATAGCTACTATGCTATCTTTTTCAATTCCTTCAAAGCAATATTGATAGGTATCATCGTATCCCCACCTAACATTATTTATTACCTCTTTACCACAGCATCCAATCCAGTAGCCAAAAGTTCTCATTCTATAGGTATTATATAAAAGCAATGGCTTTGGAAAATCTACATAAGAAGAAAAATCTGGTGTAATAATCCCCCTAAAATGATTTATAACACTTAAAGCTTCTTTAGAAAATGTCCATATACTAGATCTGGGACCATCAAAGAATTGATCATCAATATAGAAACAAATAAATGCATCACTAACATAATTACTGTCTTTTTGCATTAATTTCTTATGTATTTTTTTTGCTTCTATCCAAGTAATAATTTTTATGGGGAGTTTCGAAATGATGGTTGGACATATTGGAATATCATTTTTTGCAAAGCTTGCCCCTTTTACCATATAGGAATTCCAACAATCCTTTAAACCTGGTCGAAATTTTAAAATATTGTTATCTTTCATCATAATTCATCTCCTTTTCTAACAAACGCTAAATAGTTTTTGATTCTAGACTATATAGTTAAAATTTCGACAACATTATCTTTTAAAATCAATTCGTTAAATAGTTCCCAGTTTATCCATTCTAAAAGCAGTTAAAGTGATTTTACATAAAAGTTTATTTTTTAACAGATTTGTTAAAAGTTAACAAATCTGTTAATATCTTATAAACAGGAATAAGGAGAAAAATATGAATACACAAATTAATGAAGACCTTATAGGAAAGAAAATAAAGGAGATAAGAACACAAAAAGGTCTCAGCCAAGAGCAACTGCAAAATTTATCTGGAATAAAAAACACAGTGATCAGTGCAATAGAAAATGGTAAGAGAACAATTGGTTTACATACCATCGCAGCAATCGCAAGATCATTAGAAGTCTCAATAGATGAATTATGTTTTGGATCAGATGCTTTTCCATACGAAAAAGCATCGGTAGACCAAGGGGCAATAATAGTAAATAATATTGTTCAACTATTAGATAATGGAATAATTGACGGTATATCGAAAACTGAAGATTATAGTTATTATTATTTCCGTATAGGAAAATATAAAAGAGAAATTGATAGATTGATTAATACTCTATACCACATTAATGAAAATATTAATTATTACGAAGACATCGATTCATGTATCAATATAGTAAAGAAATCTGTAACAGAAGAAATCAATGAAACTATATCAATTGATAATTACTTTAAAAATAAACAATCACAAAAAAACGATAATTAATATTTTACGTTACAAAAATAATAATTTTGATGAAACATACTATTTATTTTCACTTTATAACACATAAAAAAAGCACTTAAGAATTATTCAATCTTAGGTGCTTTCTTTATTTAAGTAATGAACGATTATTCGGTTACTTCGTTATTCTTTGTAGGATCAGTTGGCACTTCGCTCTGTCCTTCTAAGAATGCATCTGAAACATAATCAAGTTGCTTACTCTTTTCTAATAAAGATTGTAATTCATCATAACTCTTTTCAGCAAATTGGAATACATAAGTACCATTGCTTTCCATATAAGATACTAATTCACCATTACAGAATTCAGCATACTTACTAATGTTTTCCTTGCTTGCATCAGTAAACTTTATAACGATACGACTCATGCTATATAAAGATGAATCATCACTAAATACAACCTTAGTCTTATTTTTAGATAATTTGCTTAATACTTCTGCTTCACTATTGATCTTATTGATCTTCAACATATCATCATCCTCCTGCTTTCCAGCTATTAATTCATTTCCTTCCGAATCTACAAGATAGATACCACTACCTGCTTTAACGATTGCAAATTCTTCTTCTAATTTACTTACTAATTCTTCATCTACTTCAACTATCTCAATCTCTTCATTTTCAACAATAAGATATTTGATAGTATCTTCAAGATAAACTGGATAAACTGTAGTATCACTATCAACTAAATTATCTTCATCAGAACAATCGATAACAGTAAATCCATCATCAATATAATAAGTTTGATTTTCAACAACTGGAAGATTAGCTTGAGCATAAGTTAGAACTGTATCATCAACAGCAACTGTTTTATTTTCGATCGTGATCTTTGTTGTAGTTTCTTTTTGACAACCACACATACAAAGAATAAGTAATATCAGTAACAATTTTTTCATTTTCATAGGTACTTCCTCCTAACATTCATGTACTGTTGGTACACCTTTATGATAAACTATTTTAAAGTTGAGAGCAAACAAACATTGTAACAATCTCGTGTGAAATAATGTGAACACATCTAAAAAAGAGATCAGTATCTCTACCGATCTCTTTTGCGCTTTTGTTAAAAGATATTATTTAACAGCGTATTTCTTCTTAAGAAGAGTTGCTACAACAACAGCAAGTAATGATACTGTTGTTACACTAGTCCATAATACGATGTTAGAATGA
>CAVCVO010000092.1:0-9459 GCA_963606005.1 Anaerovoracaceae bacterium | reverse complement strand
ATACATATGATATTCCTTCTTTTAGAAAAAATAAAAATATGCAAAACAAATATAAAGATATCATGATATATATTCCACATTCCGATGCATTGAATGTAATTTCTAGTTTTATTAGTGATCAAGAAAATCAAACGTTTTTTAGTATTACGGTTTATGATATGGTAAATGACAAAGGTATTGATGATATTAATTTGGTTAGTCCAAGAAAGATGGTTAAAGATAAAGTTATTTATAAATACATATTCATTGATTATTTTACACATATGATAACGTTATGTATGGATGGTGATAAGATAAAATGCAAAGACGTGTAGAATAATATTAAATCATTAAATTTAGAAGAATATCCATCATTTATATCACAATTATCTAGTTTGATCTTTAAAAGAAAATAATTGATGGGATTAATAAACTAATATCT
This sequence comes from Anaerovoracaceae bacterium, assembly GCA_963606005.1. Lineage (GTDB taxonomy): Bacteria > Bacillota_I > Bacilli_A > Erysipelotrichales > Erysipelotrichaceae > UBA1783. Next base: position 9,038 of record CAVCVO010000092.1, on the reverse strand, counting down.
AAAGCTCGATGTGTAAAAAAACAACAGGAGCTTTTTCTCAAATGGTCGGTTATTCTACTGCATTTTCAGGGGTAATTACTGGAGAATTTGCTTACGCAACTTATTCTTGTCAGTTTAATAATAAAAAGGATGAAATTATGTTTGATCTTTCAACGATTCTAGTTGCTGGTGCTACTACCGTTGGCACATTAATATCGTGTATAACCTACCAATTTGATATAGATATTGTAAAGAGAGTTGGTAAATTGGTTGATTATTATGGGGTAGAATATACTATGAAGCCTAATGCAGATGGTCACTATTCTCAAAGAACGGTCGCTTTACATTCACCTCATAATGGTCATCCTTGGCATTGGCAAATAAATAAAATTAACCCTTGGACTGGAAGAAGAAGCCCTCATTTGAGATGGAATATATTTTTTAAAAATTTGAATAAATAATGGAAAATGATAAGAAGGAGAGTATATATTTATGTCTTTTAAATTTTTAAATTGGCTTTTTGACGATAAAATTGCATTCAATTATTTTGAAGGATATTGTTATGTTATGATTGGAAGCTATGATATATCTTTATCTTATTCTAATATTGATAAATTGTTGAAACTTCTAACTGTTGATCAAGATCTATATGGAATAAAAATTGATGAATTAGATATCAATGGAAAAGTTATTCGATATATAAAAGATAATAACTTAGAATTTAATGTAGTTGATGCATTCGGTAACAAGATTAATATTGTTGTATTTGTTCCATATATGTATATAGAGTTTTTTACAAAGGAATTACTTGCAGATAGTTTTAAAACGGTAAAGATTGATAATATTATTTTAAAATCTAATTACGTATTTAGCAGTTCATATGAAAGATTATTTAAAGATAAAATAATTGAATGGAGGATTGAAATAGATCAATCTTACTTGTTATCTTTATTTATAAGTAAACAAATAAATAATTATAAAAAAATATATAAAATTATAAAAAAAGTAGATTTTGATAAGGATAAAAAAATATTTTATCATAACATCCCAATTAGTGAAGTTGTTAAGGAATGTGAAATTATTAAAGATAGTTTTAAAAGGAGTACTATTTATAATGCTATATTTAAACTTAGTGAAAGCTTAGGACTTCAGTTTGTATCCGAAGTTTGCTCACCAGTAAAATTTAATGAGAATATTACTTTATATTGTTTATCAATGGATATTATGGATAAAGATGGTAATTTTGTTTATGCGATAGATGATGATGAGCTAGAACTATCTGAGGCAAAAGTTATTGCCGCTGTAACTGATAATAGTGATGTAAAATTATATGATTGGAATAGTGATTCCGAGATACTTCAAAGATTAGATCTCTTTTTGTATGAATTGGAAAAGATGAAATTAAATTCGGCAATTTAGCCTAATGTGTTTATTTTGTAGATATTGCCTTAACATTTTTCATTAGGAAAAGTAAAAATAATTATTGGGTAAGCATGTTGAGAAAGATTTAAATTAACTTTATGAAAATATTTTAAACTAAAAAATAAGAGAGATCGGTAGAGATATCGATCACTTTTTTTTGCTATACGAACGATAACTTCCAGTGAAAATTATACATCTATCGTGCAATAATAAGAAAAGTAGTTTAAAACAGGGGAAAACAGCCTAAAAGAGTGGTCTCAGTCTCTAATGATAGTGGTACTTATGTGTACCTAACTCAAGAGGTTGTGTATTCGAAGAAGACTAAAAAATCTACTCCTAAAAGGGTAGCTATTGGTAAATTAGATAGTAATGGTATGCTGATCCCTAATCAAAATTATATTGAGATATTTGGTGAGGATTCTGTATTGAAACAAGCACCTGAAAGAAATGATTCTTTAGCTTTTGGACCTCAGTTAGTTGTTGATAAGATTGCGAAGGAAACAGGATTAGATGAGATATTAACAGAGGTAGTTCCTGAGTATAAAGATAAGATCTTAGATATAGCTACCTTTATGATAATGACAGAAAAAAATGCTATGTATGAGTTTGAAGAGTATGGATATGGTCATTCATTGTTTAATATGGATGTGTTTGGTGATAGTACTATTGGAGATATGTTTAAGGATATTAAGGTTAAAGATATCGATCTGTTTATAAATAAGTGGGTGAAAAGACATATAAAACCAGATATTAAAATATATGTTGCTTATGATTCTACAAATATGAATTGCGTTGCAGAAGAAATAGAATTAGTAGAATATGGTTATGCTAAGGATGATCCAAGTTTACCACAGATAAACGTATCAATAGCTTATGATCAAACAGATCAATTGCCTTTGTTTCTTGAACTGTATCCTGGAAACATTATAGATAATACCGAGTGTGCTAAGATGATAGAAAGAGCTAAGAATTATGGATGTAAAGACATTGGTTTTATCTTAGATAGAGGATATTTTTCGTTAGATAATATCAAATACTTAGAAAGAAATGGCTTTGATTACATAATTATGACAAAAGGTGGTGCCAGATTCGTTAAAGAAGCAGTTGAACAATGCGGTGCAATGGTGAGAGATGGATATAGTTGTTATTTAAAAGAACCTGAAATGTTTGGAACAACAGTTGAGATGGACATTTTTAAAACAAGAGAAAAGAAAAAACAATATGTTCATGTTTTCTATGATGGAGTAAAAGCAGGAGAGGAAAAAATAGATATCAATAATCGATATGAGATGGTTGATAAGTTACTTGAAGGAAAAATAGCTGAGAAATTAAATAGGAAAGAAGATGTTGCCCAACATGAACGACACTATAGACTCAAATTTGATGACAATGGATATTTTGTTGGTTTTCAAAGGAAAGAGAAAGTTATGAGAGAATTGATTGATAAAGCAGGACATTTCGTTATCATTACTTCTAAGAAGATGAGTGCAGCTGAAGCAAGAACAATATATCTAGATCGAGATGCAGTTGAGAAGATATTTAGGATGGAGAAAAGTTATCTTGGTAGTGACACATTTAGGTTTCATTCAACAGTGAGATTAGAGAGTAAGATGTTTGTAACATTTATAGCTACAATCATAAGAAATGAGATACACAATCTTACAAAAGAATTATATAAAAAGAATAAGACTGACTATACAGTACCGTTGATATTAAGACAATTAGAAAGATTGAGTTTAACAAAATATTCAGATGGGAAGTATCATTTAAGATATTCTCTTACAAGAAAGCAAAAAGAAATCTTAAAGTGCATTGGTATAAATGAGAAAGATTATAGTGATTATGCTGAGATAGTAAAAGCCCATTTCAATTGAGATGGGCTTAATTTTTGAGATAGATGTATAAAATTTCTGGAAGTTAACGATACGAAAGTACTGCATTGAAAACGATTGTAAAATATATGAAAATGTTTCAAGGAATTGTAAAATATGAAAATATTTTTATTTTTTTGTGGAAATGCTTTCTTGCTAGGAGTATAATTTTGAGTGAATATTTGATTAAATATTCAAGAAAGGAGTTATTTAATATGAGGAAGTTTCTTTCCGTATTATTATCTTTGGTAATTGTCTTCAACACTGCATTCTCAGCAGTTAAAGCCGATACCACAGATAGTAATGAACAGAGTGGAACTGATACTACATCAAATGTTGAGCTATCTGATGTAGATGAAGATTATCAGTCACCACTTATTTCTAAGGTTAGAGACACGGATGGATCAAAACTATCAGAAAATGAAGGTAAATATTCTGATAGCGATGTTGTTCGTGTTTCAATCGTTCTTAATTCCCCATCTACATTAGAGAAGTATTCAACTGAGAATATTGCTTCTAACAAGAAGGCTATGAGTTATAGAGCCTCTCTTGAAAAGAAACAAGATAAGGTTGTCACTAAGATTGAAAAAGCTCTTGGTGAATCTCTTGATGTTAAATGGAATCTAACTTTAGCTGCAAATATCATTTCTGCTGAAGTTACTTATGGCGACTTAGAGGCTATCGCAAAGCTATCTGATGTTAAAGAAGTTTGGATCGAACAACAATATGAAGTTGAAGATGATACAAACACCACTATCTCTACATCAGAAATGATCTATGCTCAATATGCTTGGGCTAATGGTTATACAGGTGCTGGTCAATTAGTTGCTATCATCGATACTGGTACTAACCAAGATCATATTTCATTCTCTGGCGAAGCTTTAGAATATTCTTTAACTAAAGATGGTAAGTCATTGAGCGATTATGATTTGTTGACTAAGGAAGATATTCAAGCTGTTGCTAGCCAATTGAACTCTTATGTTACTATGGGTAATTCATTTGATGTTGATGCTTCTTATAAGAGTTTGAAGATCCCTTATTCATTCAACTACATTGATGAAAACTATACAACAGATCATGATTCTGATTCTCAAGGCGAGCATGGTTCTCACGTTTCTGGTATCGCTGCTGCTAACCGTTATATCAAAGTTGATGGCGAGTTTGTTGATGCATTAACTTCTGTTTATGCAGTAGGTGTTGCACCTGATGCTCAGATCATTACTATGAAAGTATTTGGTAAGGGTGGCGGAGCTTATGATTCAGATTACATGGCTGCAATCGAAGATGCTATCATCTTAGGTGCTGATTCTTGTAACTTATCATTAGGTTCTGGTTCACAAGGTTATGCATTCTCAACTGGTTATCAGAATATCATGGATAGCTTAGTAGCAAACAACACTGTTGTTACTATGTCAGCTGGAAATAGCTATAACTTCTCAGAATATGCTGAAAATGTTTATGCTGGTTACTTATATGCTGATGATGTTAACTTTGCTACTACTGGTACTCCAGGATCTTTCACTAACTCATTATCAATTGCTTCAGCTAACAATATTGGTTCTACTGGTAAACCATTAGTATTCAATAGCGATGTAACAGCATTCTATACTGAAACTACAGGTTATACTAACGAAGCTATTACAACTGTTGCTGGTGATTATGAATATGTTTATGTTGATGGCGTTGGTACAGAAGAACAATTTGCTGCTGTTAACGAAGTAGTTAGCTTAGAAGGCAAAGTTGTTATCTGTAACCGTGGTACTACTTCATTCTATGTAAAAGGTAATGCAGCTGCTGAATACAACCCTGTTGCTATCGTTTGTGCAAACAATGCTTCAGGTACTATCAATATGAACTTAACAGGTTATACTGCTACTAAACCATTTGTTGCTATCACTTTAGATGCTGCAAATAGTGTTAAGTCTACTTCTGAAAATAAACAAACTGTAACAGTTGGTAGTAGTTCTGTAACTGTTTATACTGGTAAAGTTACTATTACTAATAAGATCAGTTCTAGTGCAACTTCTACTAGAGAAGAAGCTACAATGTCTGATTTCTCATCTTGGGGTGTTTTAGGTTCATTAACAATGAAACCAGAATTGACTACTCCAGGTGGAAATATCTACTCAGTAAATGGTACTACTGATGATGAATATGAAGTAATGAGTGGTACATCAATGGCTGCACCTCATGCTGCAGGTATGGCTGCTGTACTTGCTCAATACATTGAAGAAAGTGGTTTATGCGAAAAGACTGGTATGAGTCAGAGAGCTATCATCAATAGCTTATTGATGTCTACTTCTACACCAATGTATGATACAGATGGTGAATACTATCCAGTATTACAACAAGGTTCTGGTTTAGGTGATGTCTTCGCTGCTACTAAATCTATGTCAATCATCACAATGAATAAAGATGCAACTGCTTCATATGCTGATGGTAAGGTTAAAGCTGAATTTGGTGATGATGCTGAAAAGACTGGTGTTTACACTTATTCTTTCAATATCAATAACATTTCAGATACTGACTTAACTTATAAATTATCTACTGACATCTTTACTCAAGATATGGCTTATGACGGATATGATCTATATCTAGCTCCATATACTACAGGATTGAGTGCTGATGTTAAATACGAATTCGAACAAGAAGAGTCTCATGACGTTGATAAAGACGGTGACACAGATACTGATGATGCTCAAGCATTATTAGACTATATCACTGGTGTTGTTGATGGTAGTGAACTTGATCTTGAAGCAGGCGAGATGGATGGTACTGATGGTATCTCTTCTTACGATGCTGAATTATTACTTGAATGGGTTAAGAACTCTACAACAGATGTAGTCGTACCTGCTGGTGAGACTAAGACTGTTAAAGTTACAATCACTCTTGACTCTTCAGATAAAGAATATCTTGATACATACTACGAAAGTGGTGCATACATTGAAGGTTATACTTACTTAGATTGTGTAAGTGAAACTGAAGATGGTGAAATGTTAGATGTTCAAAAATCTATTCCATTACTTGGTTTCTATGGTAGTTGGACTGATGGTTCAATGTACGATACTACAGTTATTGAAAAATACTATGAAGGACAAACTTCATATTCTGGTAGTCAATCTAACTATTTAGCTATCGAATATCCTGAAACAAGTGGATTATACATGGTTATCGGTAACCCTTATATCATCGAAGATGAATATCAAGCTGATCGTTTAGCTATCAGTAGCAATACAACGATCAATAGTTTCAGATATGTATTGATCAGAAATGCTGGTACAGTCGGAGCTATGGCTTACAAAGTAGATGAAGATGGTAATGCTGGTAAGACATTATATACTTCAAGTGTCTCTAATAAAGTTACTGCTGAATACTACTATGTAAATGGTGGCTATTGGTCAAATACTTCTTATAAGTCAATTTCAGTTAATAAGAGTGCTAAGGATTTTGGCTTAAGTGAAGGTGACAAGTTCCATATTGGTGTATATGCTGTTCCTGAATACTATGCTATGGATTCTGAAGGCATGTTAGACAAAGATGGATTTGTTTCATTAGTTCAAAGCGGTAAATTAGGTGAAGGTGCTGAACAAGGTTACACATTCACAGTTGATGATACTGCACCAGTAATCAAGAGTGTTGAATTAAGTGAAGACAAGACTAAGTTAACAGTTACTGTTTCTGATAACTATTATGTAGCTTGTGTTGGCTTAACAGACTTAGCTGGTTCTGTAACTTATGACAGTGTTGTTCCAGAACAGACTGCTGCTGGACAAGATTGCACAGTTGAATTCGATTTAACTGATATTGATGAGAATTCAGTTGCTGTATTTGTTGCTGACTATGCTGCTAATGAATTATACAAAGTAGCTAAGATCAAAGATGGACCAGACAGAGTTAAGAGATATGGTTACTTCTTAACTGATACATTAGAGCCTGGTTATGATTACATCATCTGTTCTACTGATCAACCTGGCGTAGCTTATGCTGGTGGCGATAATGGTGGTATGTATGTAGAATCATACGAAACAGAAGTTGTAACTAAAGACGGTGTTACTTACATTCCTGAAAGTAATGTTTCTGATGAATTTGTTTGGGAAACTGAATCTGCAAGTGCTGGTACGTATTTCTACAACAAGGACACAGGTTATGGTATAACTGCTATGAGTGGTAGACCTTGGGTATTCTTTGCATATCCTTGGAATTATTCTGATAAGCACTTAGTATACAAAGGTACGTATTCAACTTATTATATGAACTGGAGTGCTTCTAATAATTACTTTGTAGATGCTGCAACACCAGATGAAAACGGACCTGTTTATTTGTATAAATATGGTTATATGTATGAAGAAGTAGATATTACTGTTGCTGAAAGTGTTACAGTTACTCCTAGTGAGACTACATTATTCGTAGATACAGAAACTAAGAACTCTACTAAGTTAACTGCTACAGTATTACCAAAATATCTTGATGATAGATCTGTTAGCTGGACTTCATCAGATGAGAGCATTGCTACAGTTGATGCTAATGGTGTTGTAACTGCAGTTAGTGAAGGTACAGTAACTATCACAGCTACTTCTAACCAGACTCCATCAGTTTCTGGTACTGCTACAATCACTGTAAAAGCTAACAACCCAATGAACGGAAACTTAAATGCTCAAGTTGTTACTGAAGAAGGCACTAAGTTTGTATCAATCAATTTGAACGATATGAGCATGACTGAAATCGCTGAAGGTAATGATGAAGCACCACTTGTTGGTGGTGGCCGTGGTGGTAACTACATCTATGGTGTTGATGCTAATGACGAAGTATGGTCATACAACATTTCTGAAGGTTATGCTGCTAGTGATCTATTCACAATGAATAGCTCTTACAATACATTAGATGGTGCTAACTTCCCTACATTGACAAATGGTGAAGCTGTTAGTGAATTTGATATTGTTGCACCTACTTACAGTGGACGTTTAGGATTCTTCGATATGGCTGCTGGTAGCTTATCATCATTCAGTGGTATAAATGCTATTGCTTTATGTTTCGCTGGTTATGGTACATATTATGTTGAAGATGATGATGCTACTTATAACGCTAACTACTACTACTATTTGAAACAAACTGGTGACATTTATCAATTTGTTGTTTACAACCATGTTAATGAAGATGGTAGTGTTTCAATGTCTGGCTATCGTACTTATGTATGTACAGTAACTGGTGTTGATTTTGCTAATGATCCATATGCATTCTCAATGGTATTTGCTAGAGGCGTTGTTGGTGGTGGAGCAACATTCAATACTGTTAATGGTGTATTCATTGCTGATAACAATACTCAATCATTGTATTATGTAGATCTTCCTGCAGAGGCTGCAGATGTAGAGGCTACTCATGTTGGTACATTAGATGCTTCTTCATTAGCTGTATTATATGACAATACATATGAGGCAGCTGAATCTGCTAATTACAAGGCAAATGATCAAATGATGAAGTGGGCTTTAGAAGGTACTGCTATTGGTGAAGCAGAAGTTACAAGCTTAGTTGTTGAAGAAACTTCTAAGACTGATGAAGCAGGTTTAACTACTGTTTCAAGTGATGTAACTTCACCTAAGTTAGCTTCTATCATGAGTGGTAAGTCTTCTGCTACATTTGGTGAAGATGTTGAAGATGAAGAGACAACTACAGTTAATTACTCACAAGATGTTGATTCAAAGAACGGTCTAGTAACTGTTACATATGATCCAAATGAAGTTGAGTTCTTAGGTGTTGAAACTGTATCTG
>CAVCVO010000091.1:0-10221 GCA_963606005.1 Anaerovoracaceae bacterium | reverse complement strand
ATGGTTCCTACCCAAAGATTCTTAGCCATTTACGGCAATGATACAGCTAAACAGCTAGGATAGAGTTAATTGAGGCCAATCAAGTAACTCTTAACAAGTCTATTTTCAATAAGAAATAAACCCGCATCATATCGGCACTGATCTCTAATAATCCTAAAAATACAGGCTAGAATTTACTGATACAAAAATTTACTAATCTGGTCTGTACACCTTTAATAATGCCTTAATACAAGTATATATTAGCATTTTTTAAAGAAAATCTGAATATTCAATCAATTCAGTTTTATCAACATAATAGTAATTATCTTTGACCATTTCTTCAAAATTTTCAATGCCAATAGGAAAATATCTATTTTCCATGATGTCACCACCTTTATGCCCTTTTTTCTTCTTCATTTTAGGTTAAAGTATGTTTTCTATCATGCAATTGACGTAATTATTAAAACTACAAGTTTACTTTTGACAGGAAAATAAAAGATTGCTGACAATTAAAGCCATGAAGTTATTATCTATAATACCGATCTTCTAATGATTCTGCTAAATAAGTAGATTGCTAAAAAAATTCATCAATTGGAACAAAAGGTCTAAAGTGAGCCACATAAAAAGCGAAAGTTAATTCGCTCTTTAATTATTGATTATTTTCCTCAAAATTTTCTACTTGCTCCATTACCTTATCAAATACATTTTTACTGAATTGAGGTGGATAACCATTCTTCACAAGGCATATCTTAATATTTAACTTAAGACTATCACGGACATTTTGATTGTTTAGCCAATCTGCATAAGAGGATTTTTCATCAATCTCTTTTTTGATTTTCTTAGCTAATGCTTGACACTTTTCATTGATAACAACTCCATCAACAGTTTTATCCTCACCATATTCAAAGTTATTCTCATCTCGTAGAGAGATTAAGATATCGTAGAAAGCTTTTTCTTCGAAAGTTAATCCTAATTTTCTAAAGCTCTCCCTATTAGCATTAAGACCTTCCAAAATTTTTATTGCTTGTTTGGTTGCTTCTTTGATGATCTCTTCACTTGCTTTATCTTGAGTTTCACCTGCTTCCTCTACAGTTAGATGTTTTCGTCTTTCATGGTATTCCTTGATAGTCTTCTCTAACATTTCCTTATAGGTCTTAGCTGCGACTTTGTTAACTTTTTCAAACTCAGCTATTCTTTTTCGAAGTAGTTTAACTAATAGTTCTAACTTAGTCGCTGGCATCTTAACATTAGATAACTTTTCAAAATATTCAGGACTGAAGATATCTTCTTCTTCACCATTTTCTAGTACACTTTCAACTTTATTGTACTTTAATGCTTCTTCTATCATTTTTGAAACAGCCCTATTCATTGTTTCAGTGTCTGTCTCAGTTGTTCCACCGATCTTTCTTACAAACCCTGCGATTGCCATAAAACACTGTGCTAAAGCAGATTCTTCCTCTGTTAGATTTCCCGATGGTTGACAGATTTCATAAGCTGCTCGCATTAGTTTAACTGTCCTTAAAAAATAATCTTTAAATGGTATCTTCATAAATCCACTGACTTGATCAGCACTATTTAACTCAACAGTTGATTTGAACACATATTCTGCAGCTTCAGTTAATAGCTTATATCTTTCTGTAGGATCATAATTAACATCTAAGAATGGTTTTAGATTATAGTCTAAAAATAAGAAATCCTTTAAAATCATTAATTGATTCTTAAACTCAATTGTAGCCTGTTGTACATCATCATCAGTAGGAGCAATAGAAGTATCTCCACCATATTGTTTCATGGCTTCACGCATATTATCACGGATGCCTATATAATCTATGATCATGCCATATTCTTTACCAGGATAGATCCTATTTACACGGCTAATCGTTTGGATAAGCATATGTTGTTTTAATGGCTTATCGTTATACATATATGTTAATGATGGAACATCAAAACCAGTGATCCACATATCAACAACTATGACTATATGGAAATTAGATTTGTCTTCTTTAAACATGGCAGCATAATCATCAGATCTACTGTTATTTTGTGTACCGCCAAGATAATCATACATTTCTTTAGGATCATTGCTTCCAACACTTGATACCATTGCCATAAAAGGCATAGCTTTTAGTTTGTTGTCTTCTTCTAAAGAAACACTCATATCATCTGGATGCTTCTTTTCTATGAACCACTCAGGATATTTTTCTTTAAATATATTTAACAAGTTGAAAGCAATAGTTCTATTAGAACATACGACCATTGCTTTTTGTACTCTACTAGGATCTTGTTCACATGAAGAAGTATAGTGATCATGAATATCAACAACAAGTCTTCTTAACCTTGATGGTTCTCCTAAGATTATCTCCATTGAACTCATTGCTTTCTTACTAGCTTCAATATCTTCTTCAGTAGCGCCATCATCTTTAGCACACTTTTTATAATAGTCTTCTATGATCTTTACTTTATTTTCATCTAATAAAACTTTAGCAATCCTTGGATGATACTTAATAGATACAGTTAAACCATCAGCAACAGCTTGATCCATTGTGTATCTATCTATTTCTTCTCCAAAAGTCTGATAAGTCTCTTCTATTGGAGTACCTGTAAAACCAACATAAGTAGCACAAGGGAATGCTTCTCTTAATACCTTTGCATAAGGTTTGGAAATCATAGCCTTCATGTTATTATTGGCATCTTTACTAAATTGGATCTTTCTTGAATGATCTAATTGCGTACGATGAGCTTCATCAGAGAAGCAAATGATATTTTTTCTATTATTGATCAAACCTATCTTATCATTTTCTCGATCACAGAACTTTTGAATAGTACAGATATAGAAACCTCCACTTTCTCTTTGAGCAAGCTCTTGCCTTAACATATCTCTACTTTTAACAATTGATACTTCACCAAGATTTAAGAATTGAGTACACTTCATAAATAGTTTTGATCCTTGATTTTGAAGGTCCTCACGATCAACGATCATAACAATTGTAGGAGATCCAATCTCTGGTATATCTTTACACCTTAAAGAAAGTTGTCTTGCTAAGAAAGCCATGGTATAAGTTTTACCACAACCAGTTGCACCAAAATAAGTTCCACCTTTTCCACTATTAGTTCTAACAGCATTAACAATGCTCTGTTTCAATAATCTACTAGCAAAGAATTGTGGATAACGACAAACGATTTCAACTTCTTCACTATCAAAATTATCATCTTGAAACAATATATAATCTCTTAATATTTCTAAAAATCTATCTGTTTTATAAACACCATTTACTATGGCCATTAATTCATCAAATGGTAAAGTAGATACCTTATCTTTATCATTGACCCTACGCCATGCATAAAAGTGCTCATAAGGTGTTCTAACAGTTCCAAGTCTAGTCTTAACTCCATCAGAAATACAAGCAAGAGGACAATAATGAAGTAATCTAGCAATATCTCTCCAATAACGGATATTAATCTGCTTCCAAGCATCATAAATAGTGGCTTTCTCATCTGCTGGATTCTTTAGTTCAAAGATACAAAGAGGCATACCATTAACATACAACAGTACATCAGGTCTTCTATTTACTTTTTGACCATTATCAACGTATTCAACAACCAATTGATTGACTACCCTAAAGATATTTTTTTCAGGCTCATTAAAATCAATAAACTCAATTAATCTAGCAACTGAATCATGACCTACAAACTTAACACCATCAACCAGCCAAGTATAAAACGAATGCAAAGTAGCAAAGTCACTATTACCACCAATCAATCTTACTTTATCATACAACTGATTAATATCTTCATCATAAAGATCAACATATTTATTTTTCAAAAATGTCTTAAAATCATCTTCATATAAAACATCTCTCTTAGTATTACGAGCCATATCATTACCAGAAAGATATTGCCAACCAACACTCTCCAAATAAGAGATCAAAGTATTCTCATACTCATACTCACAATAGCGACCATTATACTGCTGTAATTTACCCATGGACTACACCCCCTTATCTAACTTGCCTTCTTCAATTGAACCTTTTATCAATATAGGACAGATATCTTTAATCTGTTTCTTCAGTCTTTCATTTATATTCTTTCTCTCATTATAAGCATTATAGATATTAACAATATCTTGTTGAATGTCTATCGATGGAATTGGAATTTCAACTTCTTTCATTATTTCATAATCAAATGTTTGTCTAACACCAGAGCCAAAATAAGCAGCGTATCTTTTAAACTCATCCCTTTTCAACCACATAGTAAGATACTCAGGAAGAATTATGTTTGAGTTACATTTGAACACTTCATAAATTGGGGAACAAACAGCTGGTTCATTACAATTATACATATGTAGTGCTCCAGTCATAATATTGTAAAGTGGTGGAGCATAACATATGTCTCCTTTTCTTAATATTTTATAATTTTTTAAAGAACTATTTGGTTCTTTTTGAGGTAATATAAACCCTGTTTGTCCTATACCTACAACATAGTCGATACTATTTGAAGTATTTTTGCTTTCCTTTGAAATGTATGGTCCAATTACTTTGCAGGCATTTTTTCTTCTTAATTCTTCAATATATGCATCACAAGTCAATTTCAAGTCTTCTAACCCACGTTCATAGCATTGTTGATTTGCTACCATAGCATTGTAAACATCAACATACTTTTGCTGAATATCAATGGATGGTAATTCAATCTCTATATCACACATATCTTCCCAACTAAAAGTCTCTCTTGCTGATCCCCAAGAATTATAGCGAGAGTATCTATCAAACTCAGGACGATTAAAATACATAAACAAATATTTCGATAACAATTTATTAGTATTTTTAACCCTAAAAACTTCATAAGAAGAAGAAACGATATATACTTTATCTGTTTCATTACGTGCCAAAGTAATTTTATTTCCATTTCTAGATGTTACTGTTACATAAGAAAATTCATCAGGTTTAACTATTTTATATGGTGTTAATGATACATCTTGCATATCTGCTTTAGTATCTATAAACTTTTTTTGAATAGAAATGCCTTTTACATCTTCCAGAGTATAAATACTATCCTTATTTCTATCATCACAATACTCTATTAATTCACCAAGTTTATACTTACTCAATCCCATACCCAATACCTCTAAATGCATCTTCAAGCATTTGTTGAGACTTCTTTTCTGCTTTCATTATCTCTTTCATTTCATTTTGAATACGAGCCATCTCTTTTTCGTAGTCGATATCTAGATCATGATCGATGAACTCAATATACTTACTTGGTGTTAATGGCCAACTTTTCTTCTCTATTTCTTCGATTGAGACACTTCTATATAATTCAGGTACTTCATAATTAGAACCATCTGTTCCTTCATTTTGCCATGTATGGTAGATCTCTGCAGCTTTTTGGATCTGTTCAGTTGATAACATGAATTTCTTCTTGTTTTCATTTTTGACTGGATTTGTATTCCAAGTACGTAAATCCATAAATAAAATCTCATGTTTTCTATTACGCAGTTGTCTATTATGATACTTTCCACCTTGTTTATTTTGGTTTAAGATCCACATAGTAACACTGATATCTGTGGTATAGAATAATTCCCTTGGTAAAACTATAATCGCTTCTATTTTATCATTTAGAATAAGTCTCTTTCTTATTTCTAAAGCATCACCATCATTTAGTGCTCCATTAGCTAATAAGAATCCTGCTACTCCACTCATTGGTTTAAGATGAGAAAGCATATGTAATATCCAAGCATAGTTAGCATTACTTTCTGGTGGAGTTACATAATCTGCCCAACGAGAATCATTTTGATTTACACTTGGATCAAACCAATTCTTTAAATTGAATGGTGGATTGGCCATTATATAATCAAAGTATATGCCTTTATGAAGATCTTCCTTAAAAGTAGATTGACTCTTATCCCCTAGATTATGACTGATACCTCTTAAGGCTAAGTTCATCTTACATAAACGATATGTTGCTGCATCTTTTTCTTGGCCATAGATATTGATCTTATTGATATCACCTTGTCTTTTCTTAACTAATTCGATACTTTGAATGAACATTCCACCAGATCCACAACAAGGATCATATAAAGTTCCATCATAAGGTTCAATCATTGAAGCTATTAGCTGTACTACATCATGAGGAGTATAGAATTCTCCATCTTCTTTAGTAGCATTTACCGCAAACTCTTTTAAGAAATATTCATATACTCTACCAATCAGATCTTTCTCTTCACCAAACTTCTTATGACTGATCTTATTAACTTCATCAACAAGTTTCTTAATATCATTAGGAGCTAAGTTTCTAGTCATGAATGTTCCTTCAATAAAGCAACCTTTTAAGTTTCTGATATTAGTAGCAATACTATTTAAAGCTCCATCTAATGCTGAATTAAGTTCATTGGCATTTTTATTGATGATAGTTGACCAACGAGCTTCAGGCGGTAAATTAATTCCATGTTCTAAAGTTGGATCATCAAGAAATGCTTTCCGCATATTCTCATTTTCAAGATCAATGCCCTCATCAACTAGTTTTTTCTTAAATACTTCAATATCATCTTCATAGATCTCTCCAATGAACCTTAAGAATATTAAAGTTAGCATCATGTCACGTTTTTCAAAGAAAGAGCCTGAATTAGGTGCAGCACGTAAAATATCTCTACACTTAAACAAGATACTTTCTAAGTTCATTTGTGAATCAACATTTTTTTTAGTTTTAGCCATATATTTCTATTCCTTTCATAATCCTTTTAATCTTTAAAATGTTCTTTAACAATATCGTTAAGTTGCTTGCTAATCTGAGTAAAATCAGTATTTAAATCAAGTGTACGAACACTTATCTTATTACCACTCATTTGATAAGTGTTATTGGGCTGTATTGCATCATTTGTAGTAGCATAAAGTAACATTCCAGATACAGTATGATCTTCATCATTAAATTCTGCATCCTTATTTTTAACATATGTAAATATTTGATACAAGTTATGGGAATGTATCTTAGGAGTACCGTAAAATGTTTGAATGTTACGAGAATAAAACTTAGCATCAATAATTAGTACGTCTTTGCCTTTAGTGAGCATTACATCGCTTCTCATCTCTGGAAGCATTTCAACAATGTTATCATCTACTGACCATAATATTTTAGAAGAGGTGACAACATACTTTGGAAAGTGCTTTCTGTAATATTCAAATACGAACTTTTCGTAAAGACGACACATTTGTTTTTCATCAATATAATCCATAAGCTTTGTAGTTCCATCAGTATTAGTCTGTAAAAGTCCTTTCACTACTAAGTAGCAAATAGAGATAAGCATTTGATACGATTGATTACAACTGTTGTACCGAATATTCCAATTTAATGTATAAAGATCAATGAGATTAACTTCCTCAAAATAAATTAATAATTCCCGAAGTTTCTTTTTTCTTTCTTTAGAAATATCTAATTTTAATAATAATGTGATTGTCGATTTCAAGATTTGATTCATTTGTCCATTTATAGAAAAATCATCATATGAACATATAATTTTTTTCTTCACAAAACTTTGAGTCTTTACAGATTCAGATATATCAATCTTACCTTTGGGAAAAGAAACTGGTTCAGTTTTTAAAATATAGTTTTTATCCAATCCACGTCTTATTTGAAAAGATATTCCTTTTATCAATATAGCAGCCATTAATTCAGCAACATTATCAAATTCTTCAGTTAATATTTTCTTATAACCATGTTCATTAAGAACATTAAATGCATATGATAACATGTAATATATATTTTGAATTAGTATCACTGAATAGAACTCCTTAATTTGTTACTCCAATCACTAACTTTACTAGGTTCATCAAACCAATATTCCTTTAATAATGGGATTAATTCATATTCAATGATACCATGTAAAACTTGATCATTTAATGTTTCTTTAGTTAAATTGCTAAAATATCCGTGGCCAATACAAAAGCCTTCTCCTAAATAGTCATCATTAATAATAACATCGTTAAGTTTAATCACATTATCGACTAAATTGTTAAACTTATCATTTTCCAAACTATTCTTATAATCTATAAATCCAATAGTTGAAAATCCAGGTTTGAGATCATAAAACGCGAAACGTCTTCTCAGAGCATAATCGAGTATTGCTAAACTACGATCCGCAGTATTCATAGTTCCTATAATATAAACATTTCTAGGAATCGAAAATAATTCATCAGAATATAATAGTTGTATACTAACTCCTCTTTTATCATTTTCAATAAGCATAAATAATTCGCCAAATATTTTGCTAATGTTACCTCTATTTATTTCATCGATTATAAAGAAATAATCATTTTCTTCATCAATTTCAGCCTTTTTGCAAAACCTATAAAATGTTCCCTCTCTTTTTTCAAATCCAGTTTCCGAAGGCCTAAATCCCATAATAAAATCTTCATAGGAATAACTTTGATGAAATTGTACCATCATAACTCTTTCACTATCTTTAATACCCATCATAGAAAATGCTAATCTTTTCGCTACAAAAGTTTTTCCAACTCCAGGAGCCCCTTGTAAAATAACATTTTTCTTTGTTTTAAGTATACCAGTCAATCTATGGTAATCATCTTTTGGAACATAAACATCTTTTAAAAAATCATTTTCAGTATAAGATGGATAATCTTTTTCTTCTTCATCAATATCTTCATCATCTTCATCTACAAACAAATCATTTAATTTATCCACATAATCTGTATATGATGTAATATCTGTTAAAACTTTCATTGCAGCTTGACGCCCTGGATAATTCCACTCACCATTATGTGTCCAATTCACTTGTCTATAGTTCTTGTATTCGTCGTTTCTTTCGTCGTCAAAAGAATAATTAGAAGTCACAATACCTTTTCCAATAATCTTATGCATTCCCTTCTTTACAAAAATGATGTCACCTATCTTCATTTCATTAGCAAATTGCCAAGTAGCGTGAGCTGAGTTTTTGAAAGATTTTTTAGAGTTATAAACTTGTTTCATTTTTTGTTTCATATCATCTTTGTTTTCAAATTCATATAGGTTTCCTATCTCACCCCAACCAATAGCCATAATGCCATCACTATAGAATTCTTCCCACATCGATGAATCTTTGCCTGGTGAATATATCCAATAATGAACTTTATTAGTATAATCATCTGCTAATACCGTATTCATTATTTTTGCAGTTTTCTTCTCTTTTTTTTGTTGATTAACTTGTTCAGAATACTTCCAAGCTTCAAACGATAATTCTTTGTAATTATTCAACTCACTAAGTGAGTTTTCCAAATATGCATGTATTTCATCAACTATTAAGAAATAATTAGAAGCAGTTATTTTATTATCTATCTTTGGTAAATTATCAGTCACTTTCTGAGGAATTTTGCCTGACTCATATATATACCATATATTTCTGCGGTCTATATTTAAATAAGTATTTGGTGCAACCCAATATAATCCCATAGTAATTTTACTATTACCATTTCCCTTTAAATTAATTGCAAGGTCAAAATATTTGAAAAATCTATTTTTATTTTCCTCCGAAGGATTCGCCTCGTAGGATAAAGCACAATCATATAGTTCCCACAAGATACTAATGTCATTTTCACCTCGTTCGTCAATAAAGCAATAATAAGTCGCATTCTGACGCATTAAAATAGGCAAGCCATCAAATGATAAAGGAATTTTACTTTTAATCTCAAACAATTTCGATATTTCTTTTAAAATCTCTATACGACACTCTAACCTCATTTGCCTATTAAATAAGCCAAATACAGTAAATGGATCAATATCAACAAGTTTATTGTCCCTTTCCAAAGTAGGCATCTTTATTTGAGTATTTACATAAATTTGTTTAATCATGCCAACAAGTTCTGGTCTTTTACTTTTGTAATCCAACAATTTCAATGCAAACTCTTTGTAAAAATCAACCCATGTAAAAAGATTTTCTTCAACTATTTCCTTTTTTGAAAACTTATTATTAGATTCAATATTATCATTTACTTCCCCACTATTTAATATTTCGTTTTTAACTTCTGTCATATTATTCACCTTTCCCATCAAAAAAACTGTACCTTTATTTTAGCACAGTTTCTTTCCTTTTATTGTAAAGATATTTGTATGTGATAGTAATGACCTATAATTGTCTCTTGTCTCATTAGAAAGCAATCTTACTTCTATCTACCTTATCCTTTTCAGTTATCTCTCTTATCACTCTGCATGGTACTCCAGCAGAAACTACATTAGCAGGTATATCATGATTTACTACAC
>CAVCVO010000090.1:0-18381 GCA_963606005.1 Anaerovoracaceae bacterium | reverse complement strand
TATTCTTAACTACCGTTTTATTGATAGTTATTGGTTCAAATATCTTCATAAATCTCCTTCTTATTTTTCAAATGCTTTTTCTACAACATCCATGACTTCTAATGTGTGATCACGATAAGATTTATAAGCTTCTGTATCTTTTTCTCTTACAACTCTTTCGAATTCTACAACTTCATAATAAAGTCTTTCTTGATGATCTAACAAGTTATAATTTGTAACTTCCCTATCATTGATGAAATCAAAACTTGCGAACATATTAGCAGGTGAATGACCTAATAAGGTTTGCTTATCTCCTTGGATTCTGATCTCTGCATTATTAGAACAATCCTTTGCTCCAATCAATACACAAGAGAAATTCTCATACTCTAACATTAAAGTTCCACTAACATCTACTTTATTAACAATATTAGGATAATATCTAACTGATTTAGGTTTGCCAAACATACCAACAGCAAAGTGAATGTTATAGATATTAATATCTCTTAATGCTCCACCAGCTTTTTTATAATCAAATGCTGGTAAGATTTCACCTTGTTTAAATGCATCATATCTACTTGAATACTGTGTGTAATTTAAGTAAACGATCTTGATACAAGGCATCTGTTTAACTAATTCCTTAGCCTTTTTATAGTTAGGAGAATGCATAGTAGTAATAGCTTCAAAGATATAAACATTATTCTTTTCAGCTAATTCAAATAATTCTTCTGCTTCCTTTTTAGTGATGGTAAATGGCTTTTCAAGAATAACATTACGTTTTTTCTCTAATGCTTTTTTAGCCATCATATAATGTAAATGGTTAGGAACGGCAACATAAACTGTGTCACTTTCAACTTCATCTAACATTTGATCATAATCTTCATAAATAGCTCCAATGTTATATTGGCTTTGAAGTTCCTTAAGCTTATCTAACATATTTACTGCACAAATACTTTCAAAACTGATATTCTCTACTAAATTTGCTGCTTTTAAAAATTCTGGAGCAATCTGTCCTGCACCAACAATACTGATTTTCATATTAAAATCCTTTCTTTCCTATCCAACATATAGATTGCTGCCAATCTCTTTTAGATGCTCTTGATACTGGTTAGTGTTCTCCAAGATGTCTCTTTGATTGACTAATCTATATCCTTTTTCTACAAAATACTGTTTTAAAGAAGGATCAGTAATTCCAATAACATCCTTAACTCTTGGAAGAGTATATGAATGAGATTGTTTCCATAATGCATCATCAATAAATGCAGGATGAATACTAATACAATAATCTTTACCTTCTTCAAATTTTTGTGCCATGATTACTTTAGCTGTATCGTATTTATCTGCTATAACAGCACTATCAAGAGATTTGATTTCTTCTTTATCTAAAACAAGATGTGGCATAATACCAACATAGTAATAATTGCTGTTGGCATACTTTTCTGATAATCCAAAAAATGGACATACACAAGTATTGTAAGGAATATGATATTGATCACAAACATCCATCAAAGCATTATTCAATACCATTCCATCAAGATCAAACTCTGCAGTCTCAGGATATCTTCCTAAATATCTGTAGCATAAGTCCAATTGTGCTTTCAATTCCTTTACAGCTTCGTCATAATTGATCTTATTTTTGTTTTCGTTTCTTTTACGACTCCAAACATAAGTTCCATCTTCATCAATTAAAGAAGGAATCTCATCTTTTCCCAAAATTGGTTTTCCTTTTAATTGAGCTTGCCATTCAACCGAGATCCAAGGTCTTTTTGCAAGTTCTTTTAAAGCATATTCGCTAGCAACAGTGTCAAGGTATAAGTAAGCAGAAGTAACTAATCCTTCATCTATCCCTTTTAAGAAACCGTCTGTTGTACCTTTACTGTAACCAACATCTGCTCCTCTAATAGCAATATTAATAGTCATTTTTAATAACTCCTTTCCCAATATTCACATACTAACATTTATTAAAACAAGTGGTTTTCACGATATTTCTTGCCCTAAAGTAAAATCTTCTTACCAGTCAAGAATATAAATGTAAATATTTTTTTAAAAAAAATGATAGATTAAAGTTAAGGAGGGCTCTTAGTTTAAGAGAAAATAAAAATGAATAAAACAGATAAATTAGAAAACACTCGTGACTGTTTGGATAAATTTGTCAAAGGCTGGCTTGGTGATAAAAACAGTTTAAACGAGAGTATGGTTGAAGAACCATTCATTTATTTTAGTATCTTTGGTAATATTTATTCCAAAGAAGATCTTCAATATAGATTCGCTGCTACTTCAAAAGATTTAGTCAAAATTGAAATAGTTAACTATGTTGATAGGATCAACGGAAATGATGCATCACAATATGCTACTGTAATCGGCTTTTTCAAAAATGAAGCAGATTATCAAAAACATCTAGTATTTGCAGGTAGTTTTGCTAACAAATTAGTAAAGGAAGACAACAATTGGAAATTACACACAGTTCGTTTTGATCTTCAACAAGAAGACAGTGTAATGTACACTTCTCTTTCTCAAGAAGGAATGCTTTACAAGGCAAGTGGTTATGGTGATAAGAAATTCATCTCAGGATGGAAAAATATCGATGATAGAATTGGTCACAACATGACAGCTGGTAATAATATCGGTCAACTAATGATCAACCAAGATTATGACTTGTGTTGGTATGCGATCAAAGAGAACCAAAAAGTTTTAACTGAAGAAGAGAAACTTCAAGAAATGGTTTATAAGTATGCTGCAGCTTATGATTTTGCATCCTTCCATTTATTGGCTGAAGATCTAGTTGAAAATGCCGTTCTAAATATAGATGAAAATTTATGGACACGTAATAGAGATGTCATAGGTTATTTGAAAATGAAACGTAAAATGGTTTCTAGAAGTAATACGTCATTGATCATTGATGAGACTTTAATAAATGGAAATCAAGCAACAGTAAAAACAACTCACCTGGCTATCGATCTAACTAGTAAAAGAGAACTAAAAGATGATAGTTTAACACAATTTGCTTATGGCAAGTTTACATTCGAGTTTGAAAAAGCCAATGATAAGTGGTCTATCAAAAAGATCTCTTATCAAAAAGATTAGGAGGACGATACAATGATGACTAATGATGAAAAAGAAATACGTCAGTTATTAGAAACATTTATAACAGCTTGGAAAGATCGTAAAACAAATCATATTGACGAATTAATGACAAGTGATTGTGAGATCGACTATAGCATCTTTGACAAAGGTATCAGCATTGATGAATTTAAAAAACAATTAAGCACTCTTACTCGTATTCCAACCTATACTCGTTTTGAACTGTTTAATTACGTTTGCGCTGTTGGACAAGACAAAGCACAAAACAGTGGTTTCATTCAAGGAATCTTTGTCGATGAAAGTGGCGAAAAACCTACCAGTTTCACTTTTGATGCATTTATCGCTAATAGTTTAGTAAAAGTAGATGGAAAATGGAAAATGAACGCTATGAGATTGGAATTAGGAAGCTCTAGTGACAACCATGTACGTTTATATTCTACTGGAGTTGGTATCGATCATTTTGCAGGAGATGTTTCTTTTATTGGAAATTGGCATCAATTAACAACTGAAGTTGGTTTCTTTAAAGGTTCACGTATTAAAAGTATTGTACCAGAATATGATGCGCCTTGGTATGCTATCAAAGATAGAGTAAATATAAACGGATCAGATCTTGATCAAATTAGAGAACTTGTTTATCGTTATTGCTTCTCACTTGATCTAGATTGCTTAGAATTATACGATACTGTTTTTACAGAAGATGCTAGTGCTGTTTATAGTGATGATCGTAAATACGATAAGAGAACTGTTACAGCTATGCTAAGATTCGAAAGACAAGGTATGATCGGCCTAGGACACATCGTATATGTAGATTCTGTTGATTTCAATGGTGATGAAGCCGTTGGTAGAATTTACAGGGCTGGATATGTTCCACCTCATAAACTACATGGCGAAAATAAAAAACTTAATTATGTCAATGCAAGATATAGAATGGAATTCAAGAAAGTAAATGGTCAATGGCGAATTAAGAAACTTTATTATTACCCTGGATTCCTTGTAAGAGATTATGCATCAGACGTATTTGTCTGCTGCAGTGGCAAATAACTAGCAAAGACTCTTTAACACACATTTAATTCTATCCTCTTTAGGGCTCATTATTTGCTAAATAAAAATGTGCTATTCAATTTGAATGCACATTTTCTTTTTACTTTTTCTTTTTGTTTCTGTCTTTTATCTCTAGTTTAGTTCTCTTGATCAAAAATTCTTCAACTTCCTTAATACTGTGATCAAAGCCATTTTTATCTAGATACAATGGATTACTGTATTTAAATGAGATGATGTAGATATCCTTATATGTTTCGATTGAGATTATATCATCATAATCATACTGTTGAATAATCTGATCTCCATTCTTTTTGTTTAGGTGATTAGTGTCAAAACTATATTCATCAATGGAATCGTCACAACATCTTTTAAATTTACTATTTCTATAAATAAATGGGATTACATAAAACAAGATAGGCAAAACGATAAATCCAATAATAAACAAAGCCCAACCAAATTTACTTTTAACATTTTGTGATATGCATACACATCCTCCAAAAAGTGCAATAGATATAAATACTACTCCATAGTTAGCTGTAGGACCATACTTGACTGCATAATTTCCAACTTGAGCAAAATGCTCTTTATTATTTTTAGTTTTATTAGTAATCTTATCTTTTCTTGACATATATTTCTTACCTTTCCTACCATAGATACATTTTAATATTACATCTAAAATAATATTCTATTTTATACTTGTTTTCCAATATACCGAGAAAAAAAGTAACTTTTTGAAATGACTCAATAAAAAATCAGTAATTTCCAACCTAAAGAGAAATAATCTAAATTGTTACATATCATTATTTTTGTACAATATATTTGGAGGTAGAATATGGAAAATAAAATACTAAATATCGGCTTTATTGGAAATGGCAAAAGTGTAAATAGGTATCATGCACCTTTCGTGTTAACCAGAAAAGATAAATTTAATATCAAAACAATATACACTAGACATCCTGAAAGCACAAAATGGGCAAAAATTGATGGGGTTAACTACACTGATGACATTAACGAATTATTGAATGATCCACAGATCGATGTAGTAATTGTTAATACTGGAACGCCAAAATCACATTATGAATTTGGAAAAATAGTATTAAATGCTAATAAGAATTGTGTCGTGGAAAAACCTTTCACAGAAACAAAAGAACAAGCTCAAGAATTATTTGACTTAGCAAAGAAAAAAGGATTGATCATCGAATCTTATCAAAACAGAAGATTCGATAGTGATTTTTTAACAGTCCAAGAAGTTATTGAAAGTGGAAAACTTGGAGATATCTTAGAAGTAGAATCACATTATGATTATTATCGTCCATATGTTCCTGAATCAGTTGAACATAGGCAACCATATATGTCATATCTCTATGGACATGGTTGTCATACTTTGGATCAGGTTGTATCATACTTTGGCAAACCAGATTCTATTCATTATGATATTCGCCAATTACTCGGAGAAGGAAGAATGAACGATTACTTTGATATTGATATGTACTACGGTATCACTAAAGTATCTGTTAAATCATCTTATTTCCGTGTAAAATCAAGACCAAAATTTGCTATTTATGGTAAGAAAGGTATGTTCATCAAAGAAACTGAAGATCGTCAAGAAGAACATCTTAAATTGTTCTACATGCCTGGAAACGAAGGCTTTGGCCAAGATAGACCAAAAGAGTATGGAACCTTAACATACTATGACGATAACAACCAATACCATGAAGAAAAAGTTGTAACCGTTCAAGGTGACTATGCAAAATACTATGATGCCTTATATGAAACTTTAGTAAATAACAAAGCACCTTTAGTTAAACCAGAAGAAACATTATTAGTAATGGAAATGCTAGAAACTGGCGAAAGTTTATTAAAGTAAGGAGCACATATATGTTAAGTAATGATTTTTTATGGGGTGGAGCTGTTGCAGCAAACCAATTAGAGGGTGCTTATTTAGAAGATGGTAAAGGAATTTCAGTTCCTGATTGTTTAACTGCTGGAGCAGTAGATAAGCAAAGAGAATATACTGATGGAATTATTGAAGGAAAGTATTATCCAAATCATGAAGGTATTGATTTCTATCACCGTTACAAAGAAGATATTAGCCTTTTCAAAGAAATGGGCTTTAAGTGTTTTAGAACTTCAATTGCTTGGAGTAGAATATTTCCTAATGGTGATGATGAAATGCCAAATGAAAAAGGTCTTCAATTCTACGATGATTTGTTTGATGAACTTCTAAAAAATGATATCAAACCAGTTATCACTCTTTCTCACTATGAGCCACCATATAATCTAGTAAAGAAATATAACTCATGGACTGATAGAAGAGTCATAGATTTCTTCGTTAAATTCTGTAAAGTCGTATTTGAAAGATATAAAAATAAAGTACAATATTGGATGACATTCAACGAAATCAATGGAATGATGCATAATGGTGTTGCTTCAGCTGGCATCAGAGAAACAGACTTACAAACACTTTTACAAGCTAGTCACAATATGTTAGTAGCAAGTGCAAAAGTTGTAAAACTTGGTCATCAAATCAATCCAAATTTCAAGATCGGCTTAATGATCTACTACGGACCAAGTTATGCTAAAACATGCAATCCAGATGATGTAATGGCATCAATCACAGCACAGGATGATACTTATTACTTTAGTGATGTACAAGCCAGAGGCTACTACTCAAATAAAGCGAAAAAGCTATGGAAAAAGAATGACATTCACATTGAAATGAAAGATGAAGATCAACAGATTCTAAAAGAAGGTACTGTAGATTATATTGGTTTTAGTTATTATGCTTCTGGTATTTCTGCATCTAACACAGAAAAAGAAGAAACAACTGACAGCAATGTTACAAAGGCAATTAAAAATCCATACCTTAAATCTTCAGATTGGGGATGGCAGATTGATCCAGTAGGCTTACGTGTATCTTTGAATCAATTATATGATCGTTATCAAAAACCTTTATTCATCGTTGAAAATGGTCTAGGAGCTATTGATAAGGTAGAGGAAGACGGTTCAATTCATGATGAATACCGTATTCACTATATGAAAGAACATCTAAAAGAAATGAAAAAAGCTGTCGAGGAAGACGGAGTAGAATTAATGGGGTATACTGTTTGGGGTCCTATTGATCTAATCTCTATGGGAACAGGAGAAATGAAAAAAAGATATGGAATGATCTATGTTGACAGAGATAACGAAGGAAATGGCACGTTGCAGAGGTCAAAGAAAGATTCATTCTATTGGTATAAAAAAGTCATAACTTCTAATGGTGAAGAACTTGACTAACCAAACTATTTACTGAATAAGTAACTCAGCACGAAAAAAAAAGGGATCATCTTTAAAATTAAGATGATCCCTTTTACTGATTACTCCTTAGTTTCGATAACTCTAAATACTCCCATAGAACCTCTTGGAGATTTTTTGATAGCACTCTTAGCAATGGCAATAGCCTTGTTAACATCTTCTTCACCAGTTACTTCAAATACTATACCACCTTGCCTACTGTTTTTATCTTCACCAAGGTAAGTATACTTTGGCGAATCTACAGCTTCTAGGGCTTTTATAAAATCTGAAAACAACAACTTTAGTCCACATTCAACTGTAACTTTCATAATATTTATTCCTCCTATAAGTTTAAAGCGATCTTCGATCCTTCATAGATAGCATACTTGCAATCTCTTGCTTGCTTTGCATCACCAATCACAAACACTTTTTTATTATCAACTAATTGAGCAAAACTATCATCTGCCTTATAACCTAAAGCAACAATAATGTTATCATAACCATCAAGTTTTTCTTGTTGTCCATTAGTTTCAATGATCAGCGAATGAGTATCTAACACTTCTGCTACATTAGTGTTTAATTTATAGTTTACATGGTCTTTAAGTGTATTTAGAAGTTGTCCCTTTACGATACGAATCATTCCTTTACCTAAACCACTACTTTCGCCCCTATAAATGATATCAACTTTCTTTCCTTGACTTACCAATAATTCAGCAGTTTCTAAAGCAACAGATGCTCCACCTAAAATTGCAACCTTGTCACCACAATTTACCTTGTTATTGATGACATCTTCTGCAGTGACACAATACTCTTGTAAACCCTTGATACTAGGTATAGATGGTTTTGCACCAGTAGCAATAATAACCTTATCTGCATCTAAAGATGTAATATCAGCAGGTTTTATCTCTTTACCTAATTGGAATTTTACTGAATATTTCTTACAATGAGCATAGATAGTCTCAATAGCTCTTCTTAATACATCTTTAGAAGGAGTTTTTGAAGCTGTGATAAAATTACCTCCAGCTTCAGTATTCTTATCATAAACAGTAACATCATTTCCACGGCAAGCTAGAATCCATGCAGCTTGTAATCCGGCTGGACCAGCACCAATAATTGCATATTTATGTTTTTCTTCTGATGAATTAATCTGCCATCTATTTTCTTTTCCAGAGAATGGATTTATCATACATGATATTCCTTGATCTTCTTCTTCGCATCCAGGAGATGAATTGTGACAACGTTGGCCACAAGCCATACAATGGTAGATAAGATCATATTCCCCATTTCTTATCTTATTTGGAATATGTGGATCTGCAACAGATTGTCTTCCTAATGCGATCATATCAGCGTCACCACTTCTAATAATATCAGCAGCTAGATCTTCATCATTGATCCTACCAACCAAAATAACAGGTATATTAACTGCTTTCTTAAGTTTTCTAGAGTTTTCTCTATTGTAAGCAACTGGAGCATAATAAGATTGCAAAACATATGGATGAGACATATGGATATAATCAGCACCTGATGCTTCTGCCATCTTAGCAAATACACAATAATCGTCAATAGTATTTCCCTCAGGCTCCATATTAGATGAATTAATTCTTAATCCTACTGGATAATCTTCACCGCACTTTTCTTTGATACCCTTGATTATCAAATCAATGATCCTAAATCTATTTTCATATGAACCACCAAATTCATCAGTTCTTTTGTTAAAACCATTTGACATGAACTGATATAAAAGATACATATGTGCGCCATGGATCTCAACACCATCAAAGCCAGCTTTTTTAGCTCTAACAGCACCATTAACAAAGTTATCAATAGTTTCATAAACTTGTTGATTTGTCATTCCAATAGCTGTCTGATTACCGTCATTATCATATCTGTCAGAAGGGCCATATAACTTAGATCCATTGACGCTAACAGCTGTTGCTCCAGCATGATGTAATTGAGCAAAGATATATCCACCCTCATATTTATGACATTCGGCAGTTAATTTACTTAAAGATTCAATAAAGCTATCATCCCAAATACCAGGTTCTATAACATTTCCTAATCCATTTGGACTTACTGCGATAAACTCAGTAATAACAATACCAAATCCGCCTTTAACTCTTTCAGCAAAATAAGTATTTCCGTAATCAAAATATTTATTGTCTTTACCTGCAGTTCTTGAACTCATTGGTGCAACAACAAATCGACTATTTAAATTTAATTTTCCAACCTTAATAGGTTCAAATAATATTTCATGCTCTTTTTTCATTATGCATTCTCCTAATTTCCTATGATGTCATGCCCTAGATAATTGATTAATCTATTAGCCAAATCACACTCATCTATATCTCTGTTATATGAAGTTAATTTTACAAAGAAACTTTCTTTTTGATCATCTGGATCCAATGCTAAAACTTCAGCCTTTTCTAATGCCTTAGCTATTTGTTCATAAGAAAGATTACTTCCTAATATTTGGTTGATCTTGCTTACAGATACTTTGATATATCTTCTTTGAAGATCTGTTTTACACATAACTGTTTGATTTTCTATCTTATCAGCACTTGCACATTCGAATAAATATGAAGTTGCATTACCGACAATCTTCTCAATTGACTTTGGATTTGAGCCATAACTTGACATTAATGAATTAAATGTTTTTACACCTAATTTATTTTCAAATTTCTTTACAACTTTTTTATCAATATTAGCTGAAGCGATGATCACTTTATCAGTATTCTCATCAGCCATGTATTCATCATCAAAGATCACTCCTCCAATACCAAATACTTTATTTCCAGTTACAAATACAATGTCTCCTTTTTCATAACTGTACTTTTTAGCATTGTAGGTAATGTAACCTTCTTCTTTAGCATTCTTAACGCTAAATTCAGCATCCACAATTTTGTTAGCATCAAAAATATAAAGAGGACATCCACAATTTCGTGCACAATATACAGAAATAGCTTCAAATATATTTGTATGATCAAAGCCTAAAACGTAAACTTGATCTTTAATGAAATCATGTAATTTTCCTTTGGGATCAACACTACCAATATATTGAGCCAAGATATAATCACAAGAATCAGTATAAGAATGAGCTGTCAATGAATGAAACAAGTTATGTCTTTCATCAATTGCACCTTTCGTCCATTCAAATGAAGGAGATTTAACACCATAATAACAAGTATCGTATCCATATTTTCTTTGGAACATTCCACATGATTCCTTAGCGTTCCACATCATACATAATAAATCATCTCTATATTCAGGAAGATCTATATCCCAAACAATGTCATCCTCGCTAACTTTGCCATCTTTTGCATAAAGATGTGTAGTTTTTTCTAAAGTAAGACCACAATTATTTAATTTTGAAATGTATTCTTCTGGTGAATTAATCTGATCCGTATTCCAATATCTTTTGATCCAATTGTAACTAAGTTTCATTATTTGTTCACCTCATTTAATCTTTCTTCAATAAATGTGATAAATAATCCATTGTCTTCATATCCATATTCTTTCATTTTAGAGAATTGAACAAATCCACAACTTGCCACATTGATTCCATCAACGATGACTTCAATTGAAGGAACTAAATCTTCAACATATTCAGTTTTTATGACAAGGGAAATATCTTTGTCTAAATATTTAGAAAAAATATTCCTAATTATATCTTTGCCAATACCTAATCCAACTGCATCATCGTGGACAAATAACTGTATCTGAGTTAAGATCTCATCATGCCATTCATTTTTCCATCTTATCTTATTTGTCCAAAATGATTTTTCGTTTTCCTTGACTGAAACTTTGTGTAGCATGTCAAAACTAGCACTATATTCGCTAACATCTTGCTTTATAACGTTTTTTTCAGCCGAAACAAAACCATATGAAGTTATGATATTCTTCATATTATCCATTAAGTCGTTTCCTCCTAATAATTTTTATTTTTTGTTTTTCTTTTTGTGTTCAACAAAATCTTTTTCACTATACACTTTACTAATTGGATTGTTTCTAATAGCAACAACTACGTAATAGAATGCAAATGCTAATAAAATTAAAACGATCATAAATATAACTTCTGTAGTCATAGCAAGTAAAACTAATAAAGTATTAAATCCCAATAGTATCAAAAATGCATATAATAAGTTTTTCTTTACATTTGTTTGTTTATATTGATAGATCAAACAAGATACAAATGTATGAAGGGGAATCATTAATAATCCCTGTAATCCAATATTGATTATTGCCAAAGAAGATAAACTTTCATAGTGTGCTATAAGCTCTGGAATCTGATCTAATTTATAGCCTTGTGCTAACAAGATCTCTTGAGCAGAACCATTATCGATATAAGTAAACATTAAGCTGTAAGCCAATATTAAATAGCCATAATTAAAGATTGTTTGAAATGCTCCTTCAGCAAAACCTGTCGAGAAAGCAGTGATAGAATTACGTTCTTCTTTAAATATCAAACGATCTACTAAAAGATAACCACCACATACAACTAAGGAATCAAATAATCCACGTAAAACTAACAATATCCAGTAAGGCAATATATCACCCAAATACTCTGTTAAAAACGAATTTATAACGGGAAACACTAAACGTTGGCCAACAACATATATCAAGGTACCTGCAATAAAAGGCCTAAATGCTATCTTGTTTCTCAACATTCTATATGCTATAACGACCACTACTATTAAACTAATTAATATAGTAAATGATAAATGTGCTTTACTCATAACTAATCTCCTTAATACTCAATTCCAATGTCTTTTAGACAATGAGTGACAATCTTCATTACTTGAAGCGAATGCTTCATGCATTTGTCTCTTTTTTCATAATCCTTATTGTACACCATTTCAGCAAAATATTTAATCTCGCTTAATAGATGTGAACTTTCATCTTTCAAAATATACTTATTTTGATCAATCATTTCATACCCTTTATATAAAGTAAGGGTAAGGTCTTTAATATCATTTACAGCACTAGCAGAATCAATAACTCCATCTACTCCTTGAATTGAAATCTTACTATTTGCTCTTGAATCTTTTGAAATTACAAGTGTACAAATAAATTCTTCATATTCTAATATGATCGTGCCTGAAGTATCTATCCCTTTTTCAATATTTGCATAATAGTGTTGAGCTATTGGTGAGCCAAATAAACCTACAACGAAGTTTATTGCATAAACACCCATATCCATCATAATGCCTCCACCAGTTTTCTTATTAAAGCAAGGATAAACTTTTGTGCTATCACGAAATGCTAAATATCTTTTAGAAAAAACTGTATAGTTAACGGATACTATTTTTATTTTTCCAATATTCTTAATCCACTGTTGTAGTTTTGCATAGGAATCTTGATACAGATTGGTTACTCCTTCAAAAACAAACAATTTCTTTTCTGAGGCAATATTAATCAATTCAACCAATTGTTGATCATTTACTGTTATAGGTTTTTCGATAAAAACATTTTTCCCCATCTCTAAAGCAAGTTTGGCATATGGATAATGATAAATATTGGGAACAGCAATGTAGACAGTATCTATATCTGGATCATTGATCACCTCTTGATAATCATACACGATTTTACTGATACCATAGTCACTTGCAAAAGATTCCATAGTCTGCTTATCATTTACTAATCCACAAATTGTTTTTATAACGAGACTATCGATTTTTTTCTGTGCTTCAAGAAATCCTCCGACAATCGCTCCAGCACCAATAACTCCTATTTTCATAAGTATCTCCTTTAAACTAATGGGCGAAGAATAATCCTCGCCCATTACAATTTTAATAAATCAATGATTATTGTGCTTCTTCTAATTGTTTCTCTTCTTCATACTTCTTTAAAGTAGCTTTTTCATAAGCCTTGAAAAATGGGAAGTAAATAACTAAGCCTACAACGAATAATACAATTTCCCAAACAATGACTCTCCAGTCACCACCGCAAGAGATCAATTGGTTCAAGAAGATTGGTGAAGCCCATGGTGCTGAGAATACGTTACGATTCATCAACTTATGACTCCAAGCAAACCACAAGATAATCGGATAAGCGATATTTGTTAAGATCAATGGGATCATCATATATGGGTTCATAACTACTGGTACACCAAATGTCAATGGTTCACAAATACAGAATATTGCTGGAATTGCAGCAGCCATACCTAATTGACGGAATCCAGGAACCTTAGATAATAATAAGAACACTAAGATTGGGTAGTTTGTACATGCTCTTGAAGGCATTGTAGAGTTACCACACCAAATATGTGGTAATGAATCAAGAGCAACACCTGCAGCTGCAGCAGCTTGGTTTTCAGGTAAGAATGTTGCAGTCAATGGTGTTAATACACCAGAAACCATATTTTCCCAGTGAATACCTACTGACCAGAATAAGCCAGAGCCTAAAGCGTTAAGTGCCATACCTGCATAAGAATCAGTGCCCTTTACAACTGGTGCTAATAACGATGCTACTGTATTAGTGATATCAAAATGTAAGATAGTCTTTAATAGCCATGCAACAAATAAAATAGCAAATACTGGAATCAAGTCAATGAAAGAATTGGCGATTGCAGGTGGTACCATATCAGGTAATTTAATAGTTAACTTGTGATCAACTAAGAATTTGTATGCTTTTACTGATAAAATAGCGATCAACATTGATGCGAAAGCACCAGTAGCTGAGAATGCTGTAGTGTTAGAAAAATCTAAAGCATCAAATGACATAAAGAACCATGTTGCTGCAGAAATTAAAACTGTAGAAACTGGATTTAAGCCTAGTTCTTTTCCATAAGCTGTTGAAATAGTTAAACATGCATAGAAACCGATCAAACCAGTAGTTAGATTAAATGGTGTATACATAACGTTAACATATTGTGCTAAACTTGGGAAAATAGTAATTCCTAATTGTCCTGTAACAGCACAAGCCATGATCAAGAATAAGCTTCCGAACATAGTTAATGGCAATGTAGCGGCAAAACCATATTGAATAGCTTGCATTGCTGGTTTTTGAGATAATTTTGTTAATGGCTGAGCGATTATTAAAATCTTTTCAGCTATCTTGTCCATAAAGGACATTTTTGCTTCGTTACTCATAGTAACTCCTTTCAATTTTAAATTTCAAATAAAATGCATCCCTACTTATTTTTTCTTCTCAGCAACAATTTTCTTTGCTTCCTTATAAAGAGCTGCACCATCTGCGAATCCATAAATCTTCATATCGATTGTAGTTACAGGGATTCCTAATGGATCACAAATCTTTTTAACTGTATCAATTTGGAAACGCAAAGCCGGAGAAAGAAAGACTACATCAGCTGTAGGTGCCATCTCCTGGTACTTTGAAGATTGGTAAGCGTTGATATTATCACCTGGCTCGGCAACAGCGCGCATTTTGTTGACGATTAGTCCAGATGACATGCCTGCATTACAGAATACAACAATATTCATATTAACCTCCTTTGTATGTCTAGACTGCATAATTAATCGATGATCAACTCATCTGTTTTAATTATAAGGGGTAACGCTTTCAAAAATTTTCACTGTTTTTCTTAACACATTAGAATTTTTGAAATAAGTTGTAAACTTTGTTAACAATGTCGTTCTCTGTTTTCGACTTTCACTTATAAGTAGTTTTTCCTTAAAAGCACTTCATTAGATAACAATTTGTTTTTTGCCCTTATTTGTTTTTTAATTCATAGATTTGTTTGTAAAGATCAATGAATTGCTTAGCATTTTCAATTGCTGTCATACCAGCTGTCAAGTGATCTTGAGCATGAACAAGGAAAATATTAACTTCTACTTCTTCTCCCCTTGCTGCTTTAACAATCATGTCAGTTTGAACTTGATGTGCCTGTGCCAGGCTGCTTTGAGCCTCTTCAAGAATCTTTTCAGCATTTTCAAAGTCAAACTTTTTAGCATACTCAACTGCCTGGAATGCAGATGATTTAGCATCGCCTGCAAATGTAATGATTGAAAACTCTAAATTGTACTTGTTATCATCCATATATTTTTACCTCCTACTTCCTTTTCTTGTTGAAATTGCTCATACATGCCAATTTGATAAATAGTATGTAGATGATCCTAAATAAATATAAGATCTGTCAAGATGAACTGTTCTTCTTTGCTCAACTTGATATAATAATTATAAATATAAGCAATGTTCATTTATTTCAAACAATTTCCACACTCTCGAGAAAGAAATAAGTCATACTATTTTTCAAAATGTTTTATCATATATATGTATAGAAATATCAGAATTAAAAGAAAGGTAGGAAAGGAAAGAAATGTTA
Source organism: Anaerovoracaceae bacterium (assembly GCA_963606005.1). GTDB lineage: Bacteria > Bacillota_I > Bacilli_A > Erysipelotrichales > Erysipelotrichaceae > UBA1783. Next base: position 2,726 of record CAVCVO010000090.1, on the reverse strand, counting down.
ACGAGCAGACAAAAGCAAATATTAAGTATTTTCGTTGAAAATTATTCTAAAGCTAATGTTATCACTAGTAATATCATTGCTTACGAATTGGAGGTAACTACAAAAACTGTGCAAAATGACATTAGAGCCATCAATGATGAATTGATACCTCTTCGTGCTTCAATAGGAACTGTTGCTGGTAAAGGTTACATTTTAAAGGTTCGTGATGAAAAAGCCTTCATGGATTGTATTGAACTAATTTCAAACAAATCAGAAACCTCTGTTTCTTTAGATAATAAAGAAGATAGAGTAAAATATATCTGTGGTCAGTTAATATTTTCAAAAAAACCAATATTATCAAATGATATAGCAGATAGTATGTTTATCTCTCGTTCACTCTTTTCAATGATAATTAAAAGTGCCAAAGAGATGCTTAAAAAATACGATATTGAGATCGTATCAAAATCTAAAAAAGGTTTATCAACTGAAGGATCTGAATTTAATAAAAGACTTTTCTTCTTTTCAGAAAACCAAAATGCTCCTCAATATTTGCAAAATATCTTCCCTGAATACTCTCGTTCTAAGGTCAGTGATGCCATTTTAAAATCTATACTAAATGAAAAATATGAAATATCTGATAACGATTTGCAGAACTTTATCGTATATGTAGAAATCTGCTTAATGAGAATGAAATCTGGTTTCATGTTAAATGAATACAATGATTCAGTTAGGATTTTTCCTAATTCTCACGAATATAGAATTGCTGAAAACATCCTCTACTCTTTAAAAAAGGAATATTTGGTAGAATTTAATGAGTATGAAGTAGCAAACTTAGCATCAATGATCAACAGTATTAGGATCAAGACAGCTAATACTGCCATTTCAGAGGAAACTGAAATATTTGTCATTAAATTATTACATTCAATAAAGAAACAGTTCGGAATGGATTTTTTAGGAGATCTTGAATTACGTTTAAATCTATCTCTTCACATTACTCCTTTAATCCAAAGAGCAAAAAACAATCTATTAGCTATCAACACTTTATTGGATAGCATTAAGCAATCATTAACATTAGCTTATGATATGGCAAACGTATCTATCAACTTAATTGAAAAAGAATACGACATAAAACTAAATGAAGATGAAGCTGGATACTTAGCCTTGTACTATGCGATTGCCTTAAACCACTTGCGTAAAAATGGAAATCAAAAGAGAGTTTTGATCATTACTTCAACAAGAAAAAGTGAAATGTTGTTATTACAGCACAATTTCAACAAAAACTTTGGTGATAAAATCACTTCATTGGAGATAATCCAAGCAAACGAACTATCTTCAAAAGATGCTAAGAATTACGATTGTGTATTTACAACAACTTATCCTGGACTTGTCGATACATTAAGGTTCAATGCAATTCACATTGATTACTTTTTATCAGATAAAGATATTGCAACTATTACAAATGAGCTAAAGAAAACCTCTGGTCAAAACCCATTAACTAGTTATTTTGATCCACAGTTATTCTTCCACAATCCTAAAGCAAAAACAAAAGAAGAATTAATAAAGTTTATGTGTGAAAAAATGAATGAATTATTTGACTATGATTCTCAATCTACAATCTCTTTCTTACAAAATGTCACAAACAGAGAGAACAATGCTCCAACTGTATTCACTAATGGAGTTGCTCTCCCACATCCTGAAATGCCTTTTACAACTGAAACGAAAGCATGTGTTTCAATATTAGATGAGCCAATTGAATGGAATGGCAAGAATGTACAGATTGTCTTCTTGTTAAATATCAAGAAAGATGGAGAAAATGAAATGGAATTGTTATATTCATTCTTATCAGATTTTATTTCCAACAAGAAAAAAATATCACAATTAAAGGAAAGTCCAACATTTGGCACTCTAAGATCTCAATTGATTGATTTCGTCCCAACGAATCAATATGACTATGAAAACATTTAAAGGTAGCAAAATCTTGCTACCTTTTTTGCGTATCCGCCTCAAAAATAATGTTAGCTTTTTTTCTCGCTTCATCCATTACCTTCATTACATTGTGACTATGTTGAAGTCTTTCTCGATAAGTTTCATATTCTTTTTCATCAATGATTCTTTTTATATCTTCAAGAGTATATGACATTACTGCTAAGGTTTGTTCAACAGTAACATCTTTTACACCTGATGGACCTACTAAACTTAACTGTGTTATATTGCAAGGATTATCATTTCCTACAAAGCAACCATTCTCCCCTTGAATCATAAAGAACTTTTTTGCATAACTATTTTTTGCTACAACAATAGTCGCTATCGCAGATTCATACTCCATTATTAATGTACCATTGATATCCACTCCTGCTGAAGTTAATTTAGCATAGTACGATATATTTTTAGGCATTCCTAATAGTCCAACAACAGCATGGACAGCATATACCCCAAGATCCATTAGAGCCCCACCTGAAAACTGAGTTGTAAATACAGGATGAATAATTCCTTTTAAAAATGCATCATATTTACGCGAATATTGACAAACATTTGTTTCAATAACTCTAACTGTCCCAATCAAATTTAGATTATCACTCATAAATTTATAATTAGGTAAGGATAACACACGATCCATTTCAATGATGAAAACATTATTTTCTTCAGCAACTTTAACGATCTTATCAAATTCTATGCAATTGGAACAAAAAGACTTTTCTACAATAACATTTTTAACATGTTTAAGAGCTTTTATACTATATTTATAA
>CAVCVO010000089.1:0-4867 GCA_963606005.1 Anaerovoracaceae bacterium | reverse complement strand
TTTCTTAATGAGGAAATCAAATCGATAGTTGAACTATACAATAAGCATAAGTTGACAGTATACAAAGAAGAACTAGCTATGTTACTTCCTTATGATAGTGTTCTTTCTTTAGAGTATCAACAAAATAGAAACGCATCTATAATGGCTGCTGGTTCCTTTAGTAGAGATGCGGCAATTAATTATGCGAATCAATATGCATACTATCCAAACACAGCTAATTATCATTATTTTTTGACAAGTGATTGTGCAAACTTTGTTTCGCAAATTTTTGAAGCTGCAGGATTGATTCAATCCAGTGGTAGTAATGTTGATTATGGTTGGTGGCACCATTACAGTAGTGGTACCCATACTCATTCAAAGGCTTGGTCATATGCGCATCATTTGGCTGTTTATTTTACGGTACCTTATTCTACATCTTATATTAGTAGCTTTACGTCAAATATCACAGCTGGCGATGCTATTGTTTTGGATTATACGAACGATGGTGGTTGGGACCACGCAGGATTTGTAGTTGAAAAAGCCTCGATAATTACTAGTGGGTATTATGATTGTAAAATAGCACAACATATAACTAATTACAACGCATGGATTTCATCAGGAACTAACAATTGGGAAAATTATTCTGGAGTAGGTAAATATGGTAGGATTAGAGCGTAAACTAATAATTATAATCGTACTTTTTATCAGTGTCCTTTTTACTGGCTGTACATCTCTTCCAAAAGATATGAATGAAAAAGGTGAGAATGCATTTACACGTACAGTTGAAGCTTTTGAAGGACTACAGACTAATGATATGGAAAAAATGTTGTTACTTACTTATGGTGATCTTGAACAGAATGAAAAAGATTTTGTAAGCAGTGAAATTGGTAGTAAAGTATTAAGACACATGACTTTTAAAGTAAATAAGATTGAACTAGTAGAAGATAATGATAATGTTAAAAGATGTGATGTGACTATCACGATAAGTAGCATTGATATGGGCGATATCAGTGAAGCTTATGAAAAGATAGTTAAGGAAAATGGACAAAGAGATAGTGGTATAGTCAATGATCTATTATTCGAAGCAATTGATGATTGTAGAGATGAAAAAGAAGATAAGCAAGTTAAATTAAATGCTTATCTATATCCTGATATTGATGTTTGGAGAATAGAGATTGATAAAGATGTCTTTAATGCCCTTTTCCCAGAGTATGATGAATACATAAAGTGGCGATATAATTAATAAACTATATTGAAAACGGACTCAAATTTTGTTATAACTTATATAGAAAAGTGAGGACGCCTTTATGGGAAAATATGTAGTTAAAGAGAAAGAAAATGGTGCTAGTTTTAATCTAGTAGCTAGAAATGGTGAAGTTATTGGTTCAAGTGAATTCTATAGTACACTTAAGAGTTGTATGAATGGTATTGAATCAGTCAAGAACAGTGCACCTGTTGCTAATGTTGAAGATCAAACAGTTGCTGATTTTGAACAACAGAAGCATCCGAAGTTTGAAGTTTATAAGGATAAAGCTGGACAGTTCCGTTTTAGACTTAAAGCTAAAAACGGTGAGATAATCTTAGTTTCTGAAGGTTATAGTGCTAAGGCTTCTTGTCTTAACGGTGTAGAATCTGTTAAGAAGAATGCTGATAGTGAAGTAAGCAAATAAGGTTAAAGAAAAGATGAGTTATTCGCTCATCTTTTTGATTGCTCTTTCAATTGTTGTATTGGTGCTTTCTTTAGAGAAAGTCTCTAATTTTTTAGCACTTGGTTCTTTATGGAAGATGCATCCTGGACCATTGATACAGCCGCCAGTACAAGCCATTCCTTCAATAAAGTTACTATCGGTTAAGTTCTTACTCTTACGTAATACAGCAAGTTTGATCGCATCGATACCATCAGCACTTTCAGCTTTTAGAACTAGATCAGAGCCTTGCTCTTTTAATACTTGAGTTAGTGCATTGATGACTCCACCACTTTTAGCGAACATCCTGCCAAAGTAGGAAGCATTATCAATCTCTGTTTCTTCAAGTTGAGTTGGGTCGATGTCTTTAGCATCAAATAAAGCTAATAATTCTTCAAATGTAAGAACACAATCGATATATTCTTTTACACTATCTTTTTGAGCTTCAGCTTTTTTACTCATGCAAGGTCCGATAAAGATCGTATGAGCATTTTCTTCTTTTTCTTTGATATATTTACCAATGGCTGCCATTGGTGATAAGTTAGAAGATATCATATCAACTAATTCTGGGTGATTTTTTTGAATGTAAGATACAAATGATGGACAACATGAAGAGAATAAGAAACCTTTTTCTGATAATTCTTTAGCTTCATCTGTTGCGACCATATCTGCTCCTAAAGCTACTTCAATTACTTCATCAAAGCCTAATTTTTTTAAAGCTGTTACTACTTGAGTTAATTTACAATCATCAAATTGAGCAGCGATTGCTGGGGCTATAAGTGCATATAAATGAGAATTTTCATTTTTTTGCCTGTCTTTGATGAGGTCAACAGCATCTAAGATAAAAGACTTATCGGCGATAGCACCAAATGGACATTGAACAGTGCAAGCACCACAAGCAACACATTTATCATTGTCGATACAAGCTGACATATCGGGGTTAATTGATATTGCTTTTAATTTACAAGCATTTTGACAAGGCCTTTTTTTTGAAGTGATCGCACCATATGGGCAAGCTTTAGCACATAAGCCACATTCTATACAAAGGGTTTTGTTGATGTGAGCTGTATGGTTGTGATCAAAAGTGATGGCATTTCTTTTGCAGGCATTGGCACATTTATGAGCTAAACAACCTCTACAAAAGTCACTGACAGTATAACCAGCGGCTGGGCATTCATCACAAGCTATATCTAATACTTCAATGATGTTAGGATTATTTTTATCTCCACCCATAGCAAGTTGTACTCTTTGAGCTAGGATGGCTCTTTCTTTATAGACACAACAGCGTGCAGTTGCTTCTTTTCCAGGAATGATCTTTTTAGGAATAGAAAGACAATCTTCCATTAAGGTATCATTAAATCTACTTTTAGCAACTTCTGCAAGGCATTGATGTTTCCAGTATTGAATCTGTGTTTCAAATTTGATCATGTAAAACGACCTCCGTTGTTTATTATAATATAAAACAAATAATAAGGAATAGGGATTTTTCACAAAGTTTATCTTGTCAGGTCGTAATTTTTTCGTTAATATAGGAGTGTAAATAGTTAGGATGGTGAATGGTGTAAGACACCTGATAATCGCTTATGGAACAAGTTAGAAAAGTGTTCGTTGTTATCTATCTTATAACAATGATCTGTTACTTTTTCTCAGAGACTAGTGGTAACTTTAAAAGAAGGGCAGTAAACAAGATCTTATTAGCTTCTTTGTTTTTAATGTTTTCTTTTTATAGTTTTATTGTTCATGATAAAGGAAAACAAATTGTTAACTATATTTTACTTGTAGCGATATTCTTTTCCTTTTTAGGGGATGTCTTATTATTGTTTAGCTTTGATAAAGGTGGTATGGCATTTATTGTTGGTAATATCTGTTATTCGATCTATTTATTATTGATATTTTATGATCGTAAGCTTTTATTGTGGCCCTTCTTATTACTATTTAGTTTGTTCTATGGCATCTATATATTGATGCTTAAAAAGGGGTATTTAGATTTAAAAGGTAAGAAAGCTTTTTCCTACTATATGGCTTCGATCGTAGCTCATGGTTCACTAGGACTATTATTGTCTTTGAACCGCTATGATCCATTACATTGTGTTTTGGGCAATGGCCTAACAATGTTTATGATCTCAGATTTCTTCTTAGCGTCGCATTATTTTCACGATAAGAGCAAAAACCTTATACTCATCCTTAATAGTGGCTTTTACTTTACCGGTATGATGTTAGTCGCTTTATATATGAGTTTTATCTAAGGAGGTAATAAGATGCATTTTGTTTTTATCATTAATCCAGCTGCTGGTAAAGAGGATTCCAAAAAAGAGATATTAGATCAATTAGAAAACTTGAAGGATATTGACTATTCTGTTTATTACACTAAAAGTGCAAATGATGCTACTAGTTATGTAGATAAATTAGCAAGCAAAGATCCTAATAAGGATTATTGTTTCGTTGCTTGTGGTGGTGATGGTACGATCAATGAAGTCATCAATGGACTTGTTGGTCATGATAATTGCTGCTTCAGTGTTTACCCTTGTGGTAGTGGCAATGACTATGTTAAGTATTTTGGGGGAGCAGATAAGTTTAAAAGTTTGGATGAATTAGTGAACGGGCGAATTGTTAAAGTAGACTCTATGGTAGTAAGTGATAAGTATTCGGTAAATGTCATTAACTTTGGCTTTGATTGTCATGTGGTTAAGATCATGGAAAAGGTTAAGAGAAAATTCTTGATCGGTGGTAAGAATGCTTATACAACTGGAGTAATTGGGGCATTATTCACAGGTAGAAGAAACTATTGTAAAATCTATGCTGATGGTAAACTACTAAATCCAACAGGAGAATTTATGCTATGTACCATCGCTAATGGCACTTATGTTGGTGGTTCATATAAATGTGCACCAAGATCTCTCATTGATGATGGCTATATGGAAGTGTGCATGGCTCATCACATGTCCATCTTGAAATTAGCTTCCATGATCGGTGCTTATCAAAAAGGTGAACATTTAGATCAAGAACGTTTTAAAGATTATTTAGTTTATACAAGAGCAAAACAAGTAGAATTAATCAGTGAGAAAGATATGGACCTTTGTATTGATGGTGAAGTTGTTCAAGGTAAGCATTTTGTCATTGATAATAAAAAACAATTATTATCTTTCTTAGCTCCAAAAAATTTTGAAGATAAGAAATAAGAGCGATAAACAATATTTTGTAAA
>CAVCVO010000088.1:0-5736 GCA_963606005.1 Anaerovoracaceae bacterium | reverse complement strand
CTATAATCTTGTATAATTATTTACATTCATTAATAAAATCAAGAGTAAGTTAAGAAATTAGCTTTGTAGTTTAATTTCATCCAAATAATCGAATGGTTACATGTTTTAGAGTAAAATAAAGATGAAAAAGAAATCTCAAAAATCAGATGAAAGGTGGCACTTTATGGAAACTAGACAATTGCCAATAGGCATAGATAACTTCAAAGAAATTGTCAATGGTAAATACTACTATGTAGACAAAACAGGCCTTATAAGTGATTTGCTCGGTAACATGGGGAAGGTCAACCTTTTTACGCGTCCTCGTCGTTTTGGTAAATCTCTTAATATGAGCATGCTTAAATGCTTTTTTGAAATTGACACGGATAAAAATATTTTTGATGGTTTAGCTATTACTAAAGATAAAAAGTTATGTGAAAAATACATGGGCAAATATCCTGTAGTATTTGTCTCATTAAAAGATGTTGATGGCGATACATTTGAAGCAGCCTATAATCAATTAAGAAATATTATTTGTAAGGAAGCATTACGTTTAGAAGTACTGTCAAATAGTTCCAATCTAAATGATGAGGAACTTATTTCTTATCGAAAGATCACTAAACAACAAGACGATGTTACCGATATAAAAAATAGTTTAGAGATGTTCTGCAGGTTATTAGAAAAACATTATGGCCAAAAAGTTATACTTTTGATAGATGAATATGATGTTCCACTTGAGAAGGCAAATCTAAAGGGGTATTATCCACAGATGATCGAAGTGATCAGAACACTATACAGTTCTTCACTTAAATCAAATGATAGTTTATTCTTTGCGGTACTTACCGGTTGTTTAAGAGTTTCTATGGAAAGTATTTTTACTGGTCTTAATAATTTAAAAGTGCATTCTATCTCTGATGAAAGAATTGATGAATACTTTGGCTTTACTGATGAAGAAGTTAAAAAATTACTTAGTTACTATGAATTAGAGACACATTATGATGAAGTTAAAGAGTGGTATGATGGCTATCTATTTGGCGGTCAAAAAATCTATTGCCCTTGGGATGTCATTAATTATTGCGATGATCACCTTTCTTCGAAAAATGCTCAACCAAAGGCTTATTGAATCAATTCGAGTGGCAATGATGTTGTTAAAAACTTGATCAATAAATGTGATGAGGGAACAACTCAAATGGACATAGAAGAGCTACTTAGTGGTAATACGATTGTAAAAACATTAAATGAAAATCTAACTCATAACGAAATATATGATGATATAGATAATGTCTGGAGCGTGCTTTATATGACTGGCTACTTAACTACTACTGGTTATCCTAACTGGGATCAATACACCTTACGTATCCCAAATAGGTCAGTAAGAACCATCTATACTCAACAGATACTTAAGTGGTTCAAAGAAAAAATCAAAACAAAGACAAGTGATCTAACTGAACTATTCGTTGCTTTTGAAAAACAAGATTGTGAGAAGATAGAACATTATTTGGATGATATGCTTTTAGATGTTATGAGTTACTATGATTCATATGAATCGTTTTATCACGGATTTCTTTTAGGCACATTAAGTCAGTGTGTTGATTGGCGAGTTAGTAGCAATATAAAGACTGGCAATGGTAGATGTGATATCATGATCATGCGTAAGGATAAGAAGATTGGTATGATCATTGAAATAAAAGAAGTTAAGGATTTTAAACTTTTAGATAGTGCTTGTGAAAAAGCAGTAGCACAGATAATAGAAAAAGACTATACAGCAAGATTACGTAAATATGGCTATAAGAAGATATTGATTTATGGTATTAGTTTCTGCGAAAAAAGTTGTAAAGTGCTTGTAAAAGAATTTGAAAATGAAAAATAGAGTGTTGACATTGCACTTGTAAAGAAAGTATAATCTTAACCGTAGATATGGACAGTTACTCTTTGGAGGCTTTACCTGAATACGTTAGTATTTTTAGGTATACCACAAAGAGTTTTTTCTTTAAAGAAAGGGGGATGGTGATATGAAAGCGATCAAGAAGTTGAATAATAATGTTGCTTATTGTGTTGATGCTAGTGGTAAAGATGTCATTGCTTTAGGTAAGGGACTAGGTTTTGGATCTTTTCCAAGAGAATTATCACTTGTTGAGATCGAAAGAACTTTCTATAATATCGATCCTAGAGTTGCTGAAGCAATATCTAATATTGATGATGAGATATTTAGAGTATCGGTAGAGATCATTGATTATGCTAATAGTTTGATCGATTCACCATTATCACCAACTATTACCTTTACTATGGCTGATCATATCAATTTCACTATTCAGAGATATAACGATGGTAATAAGATCCGTTTACCTATAGCTTATGATATTCAATATCTTTTTGAAAATGAATATAAAGTAGGTTTGTATGCTTTAAGATTGATCAATCAAAGGTTACATATCTACTTGCCAAAAGAAGAAGCAAGTTATATCGCTTTGCATATTGTCAACTCTAAGATGCGTGATACAACTGATTTCAACGATGATGAACTCATCGAAAAGATCACTAGCATCATCGAGCAACAATTAGTTGTTAATCTTAATAAAGATGATTTCAGTTATTCAAGATTTGTCACTCATATGCATTATCTTCTTAAAAGAGTAAGAGATAAGGAGTTGATGGTAGAGAAAAATAGTGAAATGTACAAGTCTTTATCTGATCAATATCCAGAAGTAAATAAGTGTGTTGAATCGATCACAGATTATTTACAAAAGAAAACATCAGTACTTTTAACAAGTGAAGAGAAGATGTATCTATTACTTCACATCAATCGTTTATACGATAGAGAAAACAGTTAGTTCATAACACTTCTTGTGCGGCCGAAATTGAAGTGAAATGATATATGAAAAAAAGGAGGAATTTTTGTGGAAAAGAAATTTGAAACACTAGCAGCAACAATCGTTGAACTTGTTGGTGGAAAAGAAAATGTAAGTTTTGCGACTCATTGTGCAACTAGATTACGTCTAAATTTAAAAGATACTTCTTTGATCAAAGAAGAAGAATTAAAAGCCACTAAAGGCGTATTAGGAACAGCTAGTACTAATGGACAATATCAAGTCATCATTGGACCAGATGTTACTGAAGTTTATCAAGCAGTATCTTCTATCTTAGGAGTAAGTAATGATTCTAAGGAAGATACTAAAAAAGAAAAGAAAGGTATCAATAACTTCATTGATACATTGACTGGTATCTTTACACCAATCTTACCTGCTTTAACTGCTTCAGGTATGTTAAAGGCAGTACTTGCCATTTTAGTAGCTTTTAAATGGGTTGACAAGACAGATATGACTTATCAAGTCATCAACTTCATGGCTGATGCTACATTCTATTTCTTGCCTATATTACTTGCTGCTTCTTGTGCAGATAAGTTAAAGTGCAATCGTTACTTAGCTATGATGCTAGCTGGAATGTTAGTACATCCAAACTTTGTAGCACTTGTAACAGCTGCTAAAGCTGATCCTACTCAAGCAGTAAGCATCTTTGGTTTACCAATTTACAATGCTACATACTCTTCAACTGTAGTACCTATCTTATTAGGCGTTTGGTTGATGTCTATAGTTGAACCATTAGCTAATAAGTATTCACCTAAAGCTATCAAGTTCTTTACTGCACCACTTATTACAATGTTTGTTGTTGGTGTTGCTACTTTGTGTGTTTTAGGCCCTATCGGTTATATCATTGGTAACTTCTTAGGAAATGTTATCAATTGGATCAGTAATATTGCTCCTTGGCTTGCTCCAACATTGTTAGGTGCATTCTTACCATTCTTAGTAATGACTGGTACTCACCATGCTATCACACCTATTGGAATTAATAACCGTATGACTTTAGGTTATGACCAACCTATTTATCCAGGCCAACTTGCTAGTAACGTTGCTCAAGGTGCTGCTGCTTTAGCTGCTTCATTAAAGTCAAAGAATGCTGACTTCAAACAATTAGCAAGTGCTACAGGTATCACTGCTGTCTGTGGAATCACTGAACCAGTATTATTTGGTGTGACTATGCATACTAAATCTAACATGATCGCTTCAATGATCGGTGGAGGAATCGGTGGATTCTTTATGGGTTGCTTCAGTGTTAAGAACTTCTCAGGTGGTTCACCAGGATTATTGACTTTACCTTCATATATTGGTCTTGATGCACCAATGAGTAACTTCTATTTAGCATGTGCTGGTGCAGCCATCTCATTTGTTGTTGCCTTTGTTGTAAGTTATATCTTATATAAAGATCCTGTGGAGCAATAAATATGACATTTCCAAAAAACTTCTTATGGGGAGGAGCAACTGCAGCTAATCAATGCGAAGGTGCTTATAATGAAGATGGTAAAGGCTTGTCTATTCAAGATGTCTTACCCAAAGGTTTTGGTAAGAGAACTGAAAAGCCTACTGAAGATAACTTAAAGTTAAAAGGTATCGATCACTATCATCGTTATAAAGAAGATATCAAATTATTTGCAGAGATGGGCTTTAAGGTTTATAGATTTTCTATTGCTTGGAGTAGGATCTATCCTACTGGTGAAGAAGATAAACCTAATGAAAAAGGCTTGGTTTTCTATGATCATATTTTAGATGAATGTGAGAAATATGGCATTGAACCATTAGTGACTATCTCTCATTATGAAACACCACTTGCTTTAGCAGAAAAGTATAATGGCTGGTCTAATCGTAAGATGATCGATCTTTATTTAAAATATTGTAATACTTTGTTTACACATTTTAAGGGAAGAGTACATTATTGGATCACTTTCAATGAGATTAATTCTATCTTACGTCAACCATTTGTTTCTGGTGCTATCAATACTCCTAAGGATAAATTGACTGATCAAGATTTATATCAAGCCATGCATCATGAGTTAGTAGCTAGTAGCAAAGCTACAAAACTAGCTCACCAGATCGATCCTGATAACAAAGTAGGGTGTATGGTAGTAGGTATCACTATCTATCCATTAACACCAAATCCTGATGATATCTTAAAAGTGATGGATCTTGATAATGACTTATATTTCTTCTTAGATGTGCAATGTAGAGGTGCTTACCCTTACTATGCAGCTAGAAGATTTGAAAAGTTAAATGTTAAGCTTGACATCACTGATGATGATAAAGAGTCATTGAAAAATACAGTTGATTATATTGCTTTCAGTTACTATTCAAGTAATTGTGCTTGTTGTGATCCTACTTTAGGAGAGCCTTCTAGAAGCAATATGACTCCAGAACTCAGAAAGAATCCTTATTCAAGTGTTTCAGAGTGGGGTTGGCAGATCGATCCTAAAGGTTTAAGATATACGCTTAATCGTTTCTATGCGCGTTATCAATTACCACTATTTGTTGCGGAAAATGGCTTAGGTGCTAAAGATACATTAGTTGCTGATGGCAATGGTAGTTATACAGTTATCGATGATTATCGTATAGCCTATATGAAAGAGCATATCAAGCAGATGGAAGAAGCTATAAAAGATGGTGTAGATGTCTTTGGCTATACTTGTTGGGGATGTATTGATCTTATCTCTTGTTCAACTGCTGAGATCGATAAGCGTTATGGTATGATCTATGTTGATCTAAATAGTGATGGATCTGGTACATATGAGCGTTATAAGAAAAAGAGTTTTTATTGGTATAAACAAGTCATTGAATCTAATGGCGAAAAATTAGATTAGTTTAGAGAGAGAAATCTCTCTTTTCTTTCGTAAATTAGATAAAAGTAGTCCAATGAGAGCAAATTAAAAAAATT
>CAVCVO010000087.1:0-9308 GCA_963606005.1 Anaerovoracaceae bacterium | reverse complement strand
AAAAGCAGAAGTTATTGGCTTCTGCTTTATTTTTAAAAACTATTAATCTATTAATCCTAACGACTTATGGCATGATGTTGTTAGCACCATCAACAATTACGCTCTGACCTGAGAAGTAACAAGAATCTGGACCAGCTAAGAATGCTACAACTGGTGCGATATCGTTTTCAGGATCACCGAAACGTTTCATAGGGTTTAAGTTAACCTGTTTAGCATATTCTTCTGGGAACTTTTGAGCCCAAGCTTTAGCAGCTGGAGATTCAGCACCTGGAAGTACAACGTTAACACAGATACCATATTGGCCCCATTCTTTAGCAGCAATCTTTGTTAAGCCTCTTAATGCTTCTTTGTTAGAACCATAAGCTAACTGACCAGCGATACCAAACATACCAGTTGCTGATGCAAAGTTGATGATTCTTCCTTCATGTTGTTCTTTCATGTAAGGGAATGCTGCTTGCATATAGTTAAGTGATCCAATAGTACCACTTTGCCATGCCTTAAGCATATTTTCATAAGTAGTATCTTCTACTGAACTAGATGGAACGATTGCTTGACCGTTGTTAACAACGATATCAATTGAACCATACTTTTCTACAGTTGCTTTAACAACTTCATTAACTCTTTCACGATCTGCAGAGTCACAACTCATAGCAAATCCTTCACCACCGAGTTCCTTAATCTCATTGATAGTTTGCTCGATTGGTTCAAGACGACGTCCTGTTGCAACGACTTTTACACCTCTTTTAGCAAGGCATAAGGCGATTCCTTTACCAATACCTTGACCAGCGCCTGTGACGATTGCAACTTTTTCGTTTAACTGTTTCATATTAAAAAAGCCTCCTCAATAAGAACTAAGAGCAATTGCTCAAAGTCCACTCTTAAACACAATAATATTTTAGTAATGTAGAATACACTTGTCAACAAATTAACAAATACTTGTTAGAAAAATAACAAGATTATCAAACTATTATAAAAGCAGGACGTATATCCTGCTGTATTTATTACAAATTGTGATAGATAAATAACATCCTATCTTTACCATTGATGTCTTTTAAGACTTCATAGTGATCATTAGGAAAGTATTGTTCTACTAATCTGCAGATTGCTTCTTTTTCATCATAACCGATCTCAAATGCTAAGAAAGACTTCTCTTTGATGACTTTAAGAGCGTTTTCCATGATCTTTCGATAGAAGAATAGTCCATCATCTCCACCAAATAATGCTACATGTGGTTCAAAGTCAACGACGCTTTTTTGCATTGGTTGTTCTTTAGGTATGTAAGGTGGATTAGATACCAAGATATCTAAATGAATATCTTGATCAATAAGTGGTTGTAACATATCTCCTTGTAAGAATGTGATGTCACAATCATTTAATTGACTATTTTCTTCAGCTAACTTTAATGCTACATCAGAAATGTCAGTAGCATACATTTCGAATTTATTTTCTTCCTTTTTTAAGGCAAGAGCAATGGCACCTGAGCCTGTTCCTACATCAGCAATAGTGATCTTTTCTTTATTCGCAAAGTAGTAATCACTATCAGCTAAGACATTAGCTACTAACTCTTCTGTTTCATAACGTGGTATCAAGCAATCTGGAGAAACTTTTATCTTATAGCCATAAAACCATTGATAACCTAAGATATATTGTAATGGTTCATTGTTTAATAGTCTTTCAACACCAGCATTGAACTTAGTCAATATCTCTTCACTAATTTCTTTATCGTAATTGACATAAAGATCAGTGGAGCTCATATTACATAGTTCTAATAGTAATATCTGAACTGCTTCAGCAGATACATCTATTTTCTCAGCTTGCTTAGTGGCATGCCTTAATACTTGTCTATATGTTGACATCTTATTCACCAGCGATCTTAGCTTTTTGCTCGGCTTCTAATAAAGCATTGATGATGTCATCAAGTTTACCTTCCATGACTCTATCTAATTGTTGGATAGTAAAGTTGATACGATGATCTGTGACACGGTTCTGTGGGTAGTTGTAAGTTCTGATCTTTTCTGATCTGTCACCTGTTCCTACTTGACTCTTTCTGACAGCACCTTTTTCTTCATCTTCTCTACGTTTATATTCGGCATATACTCTAGCAGTGATGATTTTTAAAGCTTGTTCTCTATTTTGGATCTGACTTCTACCATCTTGGCAGTTTACTGTGATACCAGTAGGAATGTGAGTGATCCTGACTGCTGAGTCAGTCTTATTGATATGCTGTCCTCCAGCACCAGAAGCTCTATGTGTTTCAAAAGTTAAATCATCCATATTGATCTGATAATCAACTTCATCTACATCTGGTAATACTAATACTGTTGCGGTAGAGGTATGAATTCTACCAGCTGATTCAGTCTTCGGTACACGTTGTACACGGTGAACGCCACCTTCAAATTTCATTTCTTTATATACTTCATGTCCTTTGATGATGAATGAAATATTGCTGAAACCACCAGCTTCACATTCTTCAGCATCAAAAGTTTCTACTTTCCAACCTTTTATTTCGGCATAACGGCAATACATTCTGTATAAGTCACCAGCAAAGATATTACCTTCATCACCACCAGCAGCGCCTTTGATCTCAAAGATGGCATTACATTCATCATTAGGGTCTTTTTCGATAAGTAATACTTCAAGGTGGTCAAGTAGTTTTTGCTCTTGTTCTTTTAATTCAGCAATCTCTAGTTCTGCCATTTCTTTTAGTTCATGATCATGTAATAATTCTTCATTTTCTTTGATTTTATCCATTACATCAACTAATTGATGATAAGCATCAACTGGTGCTTGAAGATTTGCTTGTTCTTTACTTAATTTTCCATATTCGCGAGCATCAGAGAATGATGTGTTCATTAATAGATTATTGATCTCATCATATCTTTCTGACATAGATTGTAATCGTGCTAACATTTTATCCATAATTATTAAACCTCAACTTTCTAATTATACTATAATTTTAGGAATAAACGTGAATTAATGTTAGTCGCTACAATTTATCATCCTTTTTCTTATTAAATTTTATCTTAGAAAATACTTTCTTTTTCTTTAAGATGATAAGAACAATGACAACTATAGCGATGATAAAGATATTAGAAGCTATGAATACTAAAACATCTTGTACAGTAGCTATGAAGTTATTAAAACTATTTTTCAAAGCATTAACTAATTTATCAAAGAAATTTATTTGGACCTTTGAATAAGTCGTTACTTCTTTTAAAGTGATATAAACTGTGGAATATTGAGTTAATAAGTCATATTCATTCTTTTGGTTTTGTAACTGTGTGATCTCACTTGATATCTCACTTAGTCTTTCTTCTATCTTGATCAGATCCTCTACTGTTTCAGCTGAAGAGTAGAGTTCTCTTATTCTTTCTTCTTGAGCTTGTAACGACAACAAGCGACTTTCTGTATCATTATATTGTTCAGTGATATTTTCACTATTGTAAGAAGAAGAAACGACATTATCTTTTTCTTTTAATTGGTTAGTGAATTTATCATATTGATCAGTTGGGACATAAAGAGTTAAATAAGCGTAACGATAATCACTAGAGTATTTTGATTCGCTTTTGCTTTTGATGATACATGAATATTCATCTATCAACGAATCAATATAAGTGATTGAATCATCTAAGTCATAAGTTTCAATAGTTATTTCACTAGTTACGATATTTTTTTGAGAATCATCACTAACATATGAGTTATAACTATCTGTGGAGTTATCACTTTTCAGATAATAAGCTGATTTAACAAGATCGCTATCTATATTGTTAGAACTACAACCAGTGACTAATAATAGAACAAGTAATAAGGTGATACGCTTTTTAAACATTTTCTCACATCCTTTCTGCAATTATATTTTACCACAGAGTTAATTTAAGTTAAAATAAGGCTATGAAGTATATATTGTATTTTTTAGTTATCGCTCTTGTTATTTTATTTATTTATCTTTTGTTCGCCAATAAGCATCTTACAGTTAAAAATTATGAGTTTAGATCAGATCTTGTTACTAGTCCTATAAGAGTAGTACATCTATCCGATATTCACAACGACTTGTTTGGCAAAGGCAATCGTAATCTTATAAAAAAAGTGAAGGAATTAAGAGCAGATGTCATCTTTATTACAGGTGATCTTATCGATAGCCGTAGAACGAATATGGATAGAGGCATTCATTTAGTAAGAGAACTTATAAAGATTGCACCTATCTATTATGTTAGTGGTAATCATGAAGGTAGGATAAAAGAGTATCCTTACTTTGAAAAGAAAATAAAAGAAGAAGGAGTAACTGTCTTAAATTGTGAAAAGACACAATATAAATGTTTTAATATTTATGGCTTACAAGATCCAGGCTTTTATTGTAAAGATAAACACCATGGGAAAATAGCTGCTGATGAAAAGTTAAAACAGATGGACATCATTAAAGATAATGAACATATCAATGTCTTGTTAGCTCATAGGCCACATTATTTTGATATCTATTGTAAATATGATCTTGATTACATCTTTAGTGGCCATGCTCATGGAGGACAGATGCGTCTTCCTATTGTGGGAGGATTATATGCACCAGGGCAAGGAATCTTGCCTAAATATGATGCTGGACTATATAAAAAAGATCATACAACGATGATCTTATCTCGTGGATTAGGTAATAGTTTATTTCCTCTAAGGATTTTTGATGATCCCCAGATCATAACTATTGAATTTAAAAGCGTACACGACTAGTGTAAGTTCTCTACTAGAATCGTCTCACTACCTTTTTGAAATAATATCTTATTTCTAAAAGCAGTAGGAGTCATATTTTTCATTTTAATGAAATTGCGATTAAAGGTCTTAACATTGTTGTAGCCGACTTGGATCGCAATATCGATAACTGGATAATTAGTTGTGAGCATTAGTTCACAGCTTTTATTTATTCTTAAGAAATTGAGAAAGTCTTCAAAGTTCTTTTCTACTTGGAATAATAGGATCCTATTTAATTCAATGACTGTGGTGTTAAAACGAGTAGCAACATCTTGTACTTTGATATTTTCACAATAATTATCATAGATATAAGTGATGACTTCATAACTTAAACTCTTTTCTTTTTCAGAAAAACGATTGATGACAGAGGTATAAATGCTACGGTAAGTCTTAGGTGAGACACCTGTTCTTTCGGAGAACACTTTCGCAATATGAGAAGCATCAGAGAAACCAACAGTCTCAGCGATCGCATCCAAGGTCATATCGGTATTTGTAAGTAAGTCAGTAGCTTTAGTGATCCTCATTTCATTTAGTAGATCTGAGAAAGAGTAGTGAGTTACATTGTAAATGTATTTGCTGATGGCGGATTCGGACATATAGAACATACCTGAAAGCTTAGTCAAAGTCTGTTTTTCACTTAAATGAGAGTACATGTATTTGAATATTTCATATCTTTGTCCTAATTCTACAGAATTACCATCTTCTTGGATACATTCTTTTTTAGTGATGTATCTTTTGAACATGATCAGAAGCTCACATAGCTTATTAGTGACATAGACATTAGATAATTCTTTTTCTTCAATGATGTCAAATACTGAGTCAACACCAACTTCTGTTTTTATCTCATCAAAGATAGCTAAGATCTTATTGGCTTCTCCTGGTGTGCAATAGATCACAGGTGTATTTCCAATAGGAGTTAAGATAGAAAACATCTCATTACCAGTATTGTAAGTTGATTTCATTGTTTGTGAGATAAAATCAGAGTTATAAACACACTTGATGAATTGTAGTGGTTCACTTACTTCTGTTATCTCTGTAGTTTCCCAAGGAAGAACGGCAATCCAAGTATCAGGCTTGATCTCATAGGTTTGATTATCAACCATGATCTTACCTTTTCCTTTTAAAAAATAAAGGAAACGAGAAGTTTGGTGCAATAAAGGTCTAGTGGGTCCATCAACAAATTCATAGTCGAAACCACATAATTTTCTTTTATCATAGCTTGAACAAAATTGATCTTGTACTGTTGCGTAATTAGGCATGTTAATCCTCCGATACAGTGATTATAACACAAAAAAAGCTCAGTGTAAGGGCAAACATTAAGCTAAGATAAGAGGTCGTAATATTTTCTTAGGTCAGTCATTGTACCATAAGAAAGGTATTTTTCATTTTGTAATCTACCAACAACGATATTAGCATCAATCTCTTCTTTTTCAGCAAACTCAATGATACTATCGTAATCAAATTGGAAGTTTGCTTTAAATTTATCCCAATCTTCTTGCGGTATTAAAGTATCAGTAGCAAACTTATTGGCTTGTTGTTCATATTCATCGATATTTTCACTTCCTAAGTGACCTAAGATGATATGACCAAGCTCATGAAATAAACTAAACCAGAATTTATCATTAACTTTACTACGAGTTGTCATGGCAATGATTACTCTATTATTATCAATAAAGGTAGCACCTTGTAGATGTGAACCAGTGAGATTCTCTAAAAATACGATAGCTACACCACATTTTGCTAAAGTGTTTTGAAGATCTTCTTTAAACTCATTTGGGTAAAGACTTGTCATTTTTCTTAAAGAAGGTAAAGCTTTTTTAAGCTTATCGATGTTTAAGGAAGATAATTCAATATTTCTAGCTTCAATTTTTGCTTTTTGTACCATAGTAAGAAGAGCATAATCTCCTTTTTCGGTAATGGATAATCTTCTACAAGAAACAGCAGGGATTAATGCTGATGAAGAAAAGAGTTGAGTTAAACTAGATACTTCAAAGAAATGTCTTAACTGCACGACCTTTTCCTCTAATGACTTTACTTTGTCAATCCAACCATTTTTGACCATATTATTGTATGGAAACTTATGAGCAATTTCTTTATCAGCTTCAATTGTGTTTTCTAATTCAGCTTTAACTAATTTTTCGCGATAGATCATTTCAAGATTGCTCCAAAAACTTGCAGGGACATCTAAGACCATTTCTAGTTTATAAGCAACTTCTGGTGTTAATTGAACAGTACCATTTAAAAGATGACTAACATGTTTTTCAGAAAGGTTCATTCTAAGAGCAAACTCTTTCTGAGTCATCTTTCGATCAGCAAGTTGTTCTTTGATAGTTTCTCCAGGTGGAACTGCTATGTATGTACGACTTTTGATCATAGATAATAATCCTCCTTCTTTTTCTAATGATAATCAACAATCTCAATTATTCTAACGATGTTGATATCAATACCTTTAACCTCAAATATTAGTCTTAGTGGATGAGACAAATCCATGGCGTATTGATTTTTTCGGTCGCCAGTTAGTAAATGGCATCTTCCAATATGCTTTTTGACTAAAAGGTCTACTGAATTGGCAGCTTCTATTTCTTGAATACGTTGTTGGAGTTTGATAGCATTTTTATCACCATATTTGGTAATTGCCTCATCTGCGATAGTACATATCTTTTTAAGCTTTTTATTTTTGTAGGTGATCTGCATACTATCACATCCAATCAGGATTGACCTCTGAGGTCAATAATATAATATAAAAATAAGAATAAAATGTCAACATAAAATTAACCTCCTAGGTAAATTTTTTATAATATTTCAAATTAGATTTAAAGAAGTTTGTTCTTTAACATAAATGGTAGATAATAGATAGGCTTGAATTCAAGATTATCTTTATGGTCTAGATCTTTTTGTGAAAGCAACAATCTTCTACCTATGATCTTAGAGTATTTTTGAGAGAATAAATCTATTGATTTGTGGTTTCTAACTGCAGAAGATTTGACCTCAATAGGAACTAGTTTATTTTTAGAAATGACCAGAAAATCAATTTCATTACTGTGCGTTTTTCCTTTTTCTTTCCAAGAGTGAAAATATAGATCTTTGCCAGCAAATACTAACATCTGAGCTACTACATTTTCATATAGATATCCAAGGTTAGAAGGTAAGCTATCACTTAGTAATTTGTTATAGATATCATTATCTAGACCATTACCATTATCAAATAACATTGTTATAAATAATCCTACATCAGATAGATAAAGCTTAAAATTATCATTTTCCCTTGTTTGAGATAGTGAGATGTCTGGATGAGTAACATTGTAACAAGGTAAGACTATTTTTGAATCAATCAGTTCAAATAATCTTTCTTCATCCTTGGTTGTTCTTCTTTTGCCAGTGGCTGTCTGAACATTGAACCTTTTTCTTTTTAATGCTAATTGGGAGGGAATAGAATTGTATATATCTGTTAGTCGACCAGAAGGATCAATCTTCTTTAGATCATTTTTGTATAAGTTGATGATATCTCTTTTTATATTATCAACAGCTGACAAATTGTTTGTGTTAATATAGGTTTCTACAGCCTGTGGCATGCCTCCTACGGCCATATAAAGACGAAAATCTTTCATGAGTTTTCTATTAGTTGATTCGCCTAGCGGGATATCTTTGATTACTGTTTTCTCTAGTACATCTGTACTTTTGCCGATAGCCCAACAGAATTCCTCATAGTCCATAGGGTAAACATTAATCTTATGTTCTTCTGAAGGAATAAGGATATCTTTAACATTTTTTTTGATTGAGATAAGAGATCCGGTTTCTATGTAGTGATATCTGCCATCTAAAACAAGATATTTGATTGCTTGACGAGCTAATGGGTATAGTTGTATTTCATCAAATATGATCAATGATCTACCTTTTACTAAATTAATACTGGTAATGTTTTGTAATCTTAAAAAGAACCTATCAAGATCACCAATATCTTCAAATACTTCTAGTAATTCTTTTTGTATGTGAGCAAAGTCAATTTTGATATAACTTTCATAATTCTTTTTAGCAAAGTATTCTGCTATTGTTGATTTTCCTACACGACGTGCTCCTTCTAATAGGCAAGCGTAATTATCAGCATAGTTGTTTTTCCATTCAGTAAGCTCATCATAGACTTTTCTTTTAAAATATATTTTCTCACTCATATATAAATTCCTCTACTGATTGTATGATAATAAAAAAATTACTAAATTTCAATATAAAAATTAGCAAAAAATTACTTTTTTGCAACATAAATAATAATAAAAAATTACTTTTTTGCGTTATAAGCAGATAAATCTCTGATTTTAATGCAGAAAAAAATAGGCAATATGAGTTATAATCATAGTAGCTTATTTAGATTCATTAAATTTACTAGTAGGAGCAGGTTATGGAATTCATCAATAACACAACAAAGACATTAAAAGATGATTTATCTGTTGAGATAAAACAAGGTAGTAAGATATCCATAGCTGCTGCTTGTTTTTCAATTTACGCTTTTCAGCAATTAAAAGAAGAACTATCGCAGATTGATGAGTTACGATTTATCTTTACTTCACCAACCTTTT
>CAVCVO010000086.1:0-11209 GCA_963606005.1 Anaerovoracaceae bacterium | reverse complement strand
CAATTCTTCAAAGTCTTCTTTATTCATCTTCATGACTTTACCTTCATTGCCTTCAATGAAAGTATCAGATAATTCTTTCTTCCTATCTTGTAATACTAACATTCTCTCTTCGATACTATCTTTGATGATCATCTTATAGATCTGTACATTGTTATGTTGACCTATACGATATGCCCTATCAGTTGCTTGATTTTGAGCACTGATATTCCACCAAGGATCAAAGTGAATGACTGCTTCAGCTCTTGTTAAGTTAAGACCTGTTCCACCAGCTTTTAAAGATATTAAGAAGACATCAACATTACCATCTTGGAAAGTATCGACCATTTCCTTACGTTCTTCTTTTTTAGTTGCACCAGTAAGTTTTAGATAAGAGATATCATTCTTTATTAATTCTTGTTCAATTAAATCTAATGCCGAAGTAAAGCTTGAAAATAATAACACTTTCTTATTGTTCTGTTTTAAAGTTTGTATTAGTTCTAGACAACCATTGATCTTAGAAGAAACTTCTGTTACATTTTCATAAACTAATCTTCGATCACCACAGATTTGTCTTAATTTAGTGATCATAGCTAAGATAACGATCTTATCAAAGTTATCACTCTTTAACTCTTCTTGTAATTGCTTATTTACTTGCACTAGATTAGCAAGATAGATCTTTCTTTCTTCATCAGTAAAATCGATAATAATGGTATGTTCTTCTTTATCTGGAAGCTCAGTCAAAACATCTTTTTTATTTCTTCTCAAGATAAAAGGAGAGACCATATTCTTAAGTCTTTGTTTATCTTCATCACTATCATAGTTGATGATCGCATTCTCATAATTACTCTTGAAATAGTTATAATTGAATAAATAACCTGGCATCAAGAAATCAAAAATCGACCATAACTCAGCCAAAGAGTTTTCAATAGGAGTTCCAGTCAAAGCAAAATGATGTTTACCCTTTAACTGTTTAACACTTTCAGCACTCTTTGTCTTTTGATTTTTGATATACTGTGCTTCATCTAAGATGATCGTATCAAATTCAAAATCAGCATACTGCTCGACATCCTTACGCATATAGTCATAAGAAGTGATGATCAGATCATAATCATTCGCTTTTGCGATTAATTCATCTCTATGAGCTTTACTACCATATATAGGAATAGCCTTTAAAGAAGAATCAAACTTCTTTAATTCATCATCCCAGTTTAAGATAAGGGATGCTGGACAGATGACAATACTTAAACCGGCCTTTTCACTCTCTAATAAGCTAATGACTTCTAAAGTCTTACCTAAACCCATATCATCAGCCAAGATGCCACCAAAGTTTAACTTCTTTAAATGGTGCATCCATTCAACGCCAAACTTTTGATAATCCCTTAGGATTGCATCATACTTATCGATTATTTTAAAGTTATCATCACTTACATCAGCAAAGTTCTGCAAGAAATTTTTAAATTGATTACTGCGTTCGATCTGCAAGTTATCTTGTTTTTCTTTATCCAAAGCAAAAGCCCTATAAGGATTTAAAGCAATATCATCTTTCTTTAGATCTTTAGCTGTTAAGCCATAATTTGTCATCAATTCATCTAATTCTTGAAGATCATCAGAATACAATGAAATGGTATCGCCATCTTTTAAACGATAAAATTTTTGTTTCTTTTGATAAGCTCTTAAGACATTGCTTAATTCATCAGCAGGAATATCAACACTTGATACATTGATATGTAGTAAGTCATTATGATAAGTCAAACCTACTTTAATAGAATACTTTTGTTTCTTACCATAATTAAGTAATGCTTCAGAAAGATAGACATCAATGTCTTTATTGATAAGAGGTAAAACATTTAACATGAAATCTTTAGTCTTCTTATCATCACTATCTAAGATATATCTATCAGGTTGCTCACTTTGAGCTAAACTATAACTTTTGATCGTATTCATGACTTTATCTACTTGTTGAGAATAGATACCTTTGTCTACTAATGGATTCTTTTGTAAGTCATTATCATAATTACAAGTCAATTGAAATTCAATATTGCCTTGATCATTCATAAGTCCTTTTAAATGAATACTCTTCTCACTTTCATCATTCACTTCCGGATAACCATTAAACTGTATCTTACCTTTTAATGGCTTAACAAAGCGATAAAAGAAAGGCTCAATTAATTGAGATGCTACGATGACTTGCTCATCATCTTCCATCATCTTAAACAAGCTCTTTAATTCTTTATTGATCGTAAGCTCATTACAAGTCAAAGTATATAAGCTATTATTACCAGTTAAAGTATAATAACCATCATTAGTCAAATAAGAATCAGCATTTTCATTATCATCAGTGATGATATAATCATCATCATCTTTAGTAACAGTTAATGGATAAGGCTCACTGCTATCCACGACATCAACATTAGTCAATTGTTTAGGATAACCTTTTAAAGTGTTAAAAATAAAACTAATATTATATGTATTTATTGGTAATTTACTAGAATAACTATCACTAGTAGATAAAAGATTACGCATTAAATTAATGGCAGGTTTACTAACATCAGTAAAAGCATCTACACTATGTCTAAAAGATAAGAACTTACCATAACCAACAACTTTCTTTTGATCGACAGCATTTAAAAAGCTAGCAATAGATTTTATACTGTAGGTCTTTTTATTTCCTAATTTAAAGAAGATCTGATATCTTTCCAAACGATAATCATAATCAATATTAACATAAATATTTATTGGTTCATCAACCCCAACGATTTCAGCTTTATAGACCTCATCTGTTTGCTTTTGTTCCAAAAGATTATTCATCTTAGTTATTGATCTTTCCTTACGAGCTTTTTTTAAAAGACTATCATAAAAATCTCTTCTATTTAAGAAAAGCTTTTTTCTATTTTCTTCATAATCAAAAGGGAGTTCATTAAAATCAATCTCATTAGCATAAATCATCAAAGCTAAACAATGAGCACAGATAAACTTGCCTCCATAAGATTGTGAGCAAGTACAACTATATCTAGCATTATTAGAAGTTGTATTGATATTTAAAGAGCTAGTAAAAGGTTTACGAGAATTATAATAATCAGGAGGAAACTGTCCTTCCATTAAAACTTGATCTTGACTAACTTTACGAACAGTCAAATTCTTTATCTGATCATACAAATAAAGATCCTCTGCTCGAGAAAAATCATAAAAAGAAAAACCACAACTTTTGATCTTATTTAAACTAATATACATAGAAAGCTCTCCTTTATCTTTCTATTATACCGAAAAAAGAGAGCTTATGACACATTAACTTTTTTTATTATTTCTTGTCTTCAAGAAAATTTCTAACCTTTTCTAATACTTTATCATCTAAACTCATATTATAACAATATAGATCGTCTTTACTGACTAAACAGAAACCACTTTCTATCTCATCAACTATGATGACAAAGCCTTCCTCATTAAACTTATCAAATAACTCCTCATTTAGGTTATAAGCTAAAGTACTTTAATCACCTACAAATTGACAATATAGTCCTGCATAATCGTTATAAGCAAATTGAGCAATATTATAATATTTGCCATTATGATAGATAGGATAAATACCATTGATACCATTTTGTTTTGTTAAATAAATGCTTAAATCTGTATTATAAGATAGTTTAAATACATCTAATTGCTCTTTTACAGAATAGCTTAGATTAAAACCAAATTTTTCTTTTAAAGCATCCTTAACAAGTTTACGATAATCATTATCTTTAACTTCTTCAGAAATAATATAAACCTCCATTACATCACTGCTTAGCTCATCCAATGAATAAGTTTTGTAATCATTTATATCTTCTTTTAAATAATTGATCGTAGTTTCATCAATAGTTCTTACTTCACTATCTTGTTGGTAATCATTAGTATAGATCTTTGAATAATTACCATCATAAATTACAATAAATCCATTACTAAGATCATATCCATAAGGATAATACTCATAGCTATGATCTTTTAGATCAGTAAAATCTAATATAGAAGAATAAAATTGATCATCAGAAATATCTTTACAATAATTTCGACCAACAAACTCCGGAGCATAATCACTAGTTTTTCCATTATAGACAAGAACATAGAATAAAGGCATACCATCTTTAAATATTGGCACATAATAAGGACTAGTAAGTTCTATAAGTCTACCATTAACAAAACCATATCTATGAATAACATCCCCAATAGTTATATCAGATTTATCAATGCCATTAGTATCAAGATAATATATTGCTTGCTTACAAGCAATCTTTAGCAAGTTATCATGAAATTGTTCATCACTTAATTCAATGATAACAGGATAATCATAAATAAACTTATCGTCATCATTAGTTGTAGAACTACAACCAGTGATAATAAACATAATCATTAAACACAGCCAAATTTTTTTATATTTTCTTTACCTCTTACAATTTTAACTATAAAATACTATTTAGTTTTCCTAAATTCATTTTAAAACACATTATTATTCAAACTTGAGCCATATAAAAAGAGACTATATTTCAAGTCTCTTCGTATTAATTAAGATGATAAAGCATTTTTGATAACATCATCCATTGTCTTTACAGGAATGAACTTAATGTTATCTTTTACTGCTTGTTCTACTTCATCTAAGTCCTTCATATTTGTATCAGGTAAGATGATATTACGAATGTTGCTACGATAAGCAGCCATTGTCTTTTCACGTAAGCCACCAATTGGTAAAACATTACCTCTTAGAGTTACCTCACCAGTCATTGCTAGATCAGCATTGACTTTCTTATTCGTAAGTGATGAGATAATGGCAGTAGTAAGTGTGATACCAGCAGAAGGTCCATCCTTAGGAACTGCTCCTTCTGGAATATGGATCTGTAAGTCATGTTTATCAAAGAAATCTTCAGCAATACCATATTTTTTAGCATTAGCTTTAACATAACCAACAGCTATAGTAGCACTTTCCTTCATGACATCTCCAAGATTACCAGTAACAACTAAATTACCCTTACCATGATAAGTAGTTACTTCTATTGGTAAGATATCACCACCAAATTGTGTATAAGCAAGACCTGTTACAATACCGATTTGATCGCCTTCTTCTTTACGACCAAATTCATACATTTCTTTACCTAACCATTCATTGATGATCTTCTTAGTTATCTTAACAGACTTTCTTTCTCCCTTAGAGATAGATAATACAGCTTTACGACATAAGTTACCAATACATCTCTGTAATTGTCTTACACCTGCTTCTCTTGTATAGTATCTGATCAAATATAAGATCTCTTCTTCGCTTAATTTGAATTGCGAACTCTTTAAACCATTTGCTTGTAATTCTTTAGCTATCAAATGACCAGTAGCGATGTGTACTTTCTCTTCTTCAGTATAAGAATTCATCTCGATGATCTCTAGACGATCTCTTAATGCCGCAGGGATTGTAGAAATATCATTTGCGGTAGCAATGAACATTACTTTACTTAAGTCATATGGCTCTTCTAAGTAGTTATCAGAGAAAGTTGTATTTTGTTCTGGGTCAAGTACTTCAAGCATAGCACTTGCTGGATCACCTTTATAATCCATCCCCATCTTATCTAATTCATCAATTAAGAATACTGGGTTAACTGTTCCTGCTCTTTTCATGCCTTGAATGATCCTACCAGGCATTGAGCCTAAATAAGTTCTTCTATGACCTCTGATCTCAGCTTCATCTCTGACACCACCTAAAGATATCTTAACAAACTGTCTATTTAAAGCTCTCGCAATTGACTTAGCAAGAGAAGTCTTACCAACTCCTGGAGGGCCATATAAACAGATGATCGGTGCCTTTAAAGAAGAAGTCATATTCTTAACGGCAATATATTCAAGTACTCTCTCTTTGACTTTTTTAATACCATAATGATCTTCATCTAAAATCTTAGAGATCTCATTGATATCACTACAGTCTTCACTTTCTTGCCAATAAGGTACTTTCTGTAACCATTCAAGATAGCCACGGATGACACTAGCTTCACTACTCATAGCAGGCATCATCTCATAACGAGCAATCTCTTCTTTAGCCTTATCTTTGATGTTCTGTGGATAAGGGTTATTCTCAAAATAATCAAGTAATGAATCAGAATCTTGATCAGAATCAATACCCTCATTTAATTCATCTTTAATAGCTTTTAATCTTTCACGTAAGTAATACTCTTTTTGACTGTCATTAACCGAATCTTTGACTTTTTCATTGATCTTATCTTCAATCTGTTTCATCTCACGAGAGATCTCAAATTGTTTTAAGATCAACATTAGTCTTTCACCAACATTAGTCTCTTCCAACAATTGTTGACGTGCTTTTAATTCCATTGGGAAGAATTGCGCAAATTGATCACTTAAGTCACTTGAATTAACGCCACCTGTAAGTTGAGAAACAACTTCCTTAGGTAAAGTCTTCATGAAGTTAGTGAACTCACTAAACTCTGTAACGACTTTGTGGATCATCACTAACTCTTTTGTAGGATCTTCTGTATAACTATCCTCAACAGAGATATTAGCTTTAAAGATCTTACCATCGTAATAGATATTGTTAGTCCTAGCTCTTGCTAATGACTTAACCTTTACTTTAAATATGTCTTTATCTTTACGAACACTTTCAATATGACATAAAGTACCATATTTGTACATATTATCAATGGCTGGTTGTTCTACTAGTACATCTTTTTGCGTTACTAAACATACCAAGGAATCAAAATTACTCTTAGCAATATTTACGGCTTCAACACTAGTGCTTCGACCAACATCGATGATCACTTCTTGATTTGGAAAAACAATGATCCCTCTAGTACAGATCAAAGGGTACTCAACATTTTGATAAATATCAGCGTAAACACTCATAGTTACTCCTTTCTGGATGGAGTAGCCCAACTAAGTTATTCAGCTTTTGGATTCTTTAATGCCTCTAAAGTCTTATTGATAACAAGTCCTTCAGAAAGGTATTCTTTATTTACTAACTGTTTAACTTTGTCGACTTCCATGCCGTATGATTCAGCTACTTTAGAATATTCATTTTCAATATCTTCATCAGTAACTTCAATCTTCATATCTTTACCGATAGCCTCTAAGATAAGTTCAACTTTAATTCTCTCTTCAGCTTGTGGTTTGATTCTTTCTTTATAATCTTCTACTTTTTGTCCAGTGATCTGTAAGAATGTATCCATACTAATGCCATTTTGTGTCATTGAATATGATTGCTCTTCATATAAATCTTCTACTTTTCTATTGATCATTACTTCTGGTACTTCAACTGGGCAAACTTCAATAAGTTTTGTTAAATAAGCATCTTCTGCTTCTCTTTCAGCCTTTGCATCAGCATTCTTTTGAAGATCTTCTTTAACATGGTTCTTTAAATCTTCAACTGTCTTAACTTCTTCACCCATTTCAAGTTCAGCAACAAATTCATCATTTAATTCTGGTAACTGTTTAACTTTGATGCCATCAACTTTTACATGGAATGTAGCTGGCTTACCTGCAAGTTCTGCTGCATAGTTTTCAGGGAAAGTAACATCGATATCTTTCTCTTCATCAGTAGCCATACCAATTAATTGTTCTTCAAATCCTTCGATGAATGAATGAGAACCGATCTCTAATGGATATTCAGTTCCTTTACCACCATCAAATGCTACACCATCAACGAAACCTTCGAAATCGATAACAGCGATATTACCATTTTCAATAGTTCCTTCTTCTTTTAAGATTTCTTCTGAATGTTGATTTCTTAATGTTTCAATCTGTTCATTTACTTTTTCTTCAGTGATCTCTTCTTTTTCAACTTTGTATTCAACAGACTTATAATCACCTAATTTAACTTCAGGTTTAACAGTTAAGATAAACTTTAATACTGCTTCAGATTGACTTGTAGATTCAACATCTAATTGAGGTCTATCTTCTAATACAACTTCTTTATTCTCATCTAAACCATAAGTCAATGCTTCTTGAGCAACAAGATCTACTGCTTCGTATTCTACTTGCTTGTCAGAAACAACTTTCTTGACCATTGATTCAGGTGCTTTACCTTTTCTAAATCCTTTTAATTCAACAGTAGCGGCAATCTTCTTAAATGCTTTGTCTAATGCCTTACTCCACTGTTCTCCATCAACAGTTACAACTAACTCAGCTGTGCTGTTTTCCTTTACTTCATAAACTGCCTTCATAAAATTTCTCCTTTTAATGCCAATAAATTATACATAATTTACTGTTAACTTTTCAACCTAAAAGCCAAAGTCCAATAGGGTATTTTCATCAATACCATAATAGTCTCTGATCATTTCCCACTGTTTGTTATCTCCATACGCCTTAAACACGTAACGGATAATGCTATAAGCATATAAATCAGTTTCACTTACATCAATAAGTTGAGGATAATGATCATAAACAGCATTGATCATGATATCTTGACATTGGTTCAAAAAATAAGGATCTTTCTTAATGATCTTACTCATCTTTTCATAGATAAGAGGAATACTTTCTTGTTTTAAGACATCAGGCAACTCTTTGATATCTACTGTATAGATCCTACCATCATCATAATATTCAATCTTCTCATCAATCTGTTGTAAGACCAATATTTGAATGAGTAGCGATTTTAATGTATGCTTTACTTCTTTATCTAATAATATCTCTTTAATTTCATCAAGATACATACGAGCATTACTATTCTGTAATGTCTTTAAAGCATAATGAGCTTTTTGGGAGTTTTCTTTTAAATATTGATGTAACTCCTCTGGTGTTAAGATGACTTGTCTTTTTTCTTTTCTTTCTAACAAAGATAACTTTTCTTGATATTGATTAAGCTTATCTAAAACATCCCTAGGAACAAATGGCATCTCTAATTCCTCTTGAACAGCTTTTTTAACATCTTCATATTTCTCTTCAGAAAAATCTTTCTCTAATCTTTTTAATAAGTCATCGTAATAGTTTTCACTCATCTTCGCTCCTCGCCTATATATTATATAAAATATTTTAGCACTGTCAAGAGTTAAGTGCTAAACTTCTGTTAACGTCTCATAACTGTCTCTTAAAGGTAAGAAACATAGCTAGCATAAATTTGATGTTTCCATCGAATTTATTTAGATAACAACAGATTCATACATTTATATTATCTTTAGGATAAAAAAATGAGAACCTATAAACTTAACACAACTTTGTATATCGTTTATAAATTCTCAATAATTCTTAAATGAAAATCTTTCTCGTCGCATAATAGATCAAATACTAAATGGCCTTTATACTAGCGTTAACATTTTCAAATAATCCAACAATCTTGCTAGCTAAATAAGGAATTCCATAAGGACTAATCAAATAAGCTACAAGAAGAACTTTCAAACAAGTAGCACTATCCTTACCTACTAAGCAAACGATGGCACCCATTACTAGTACTATTGAAAGTATGTTTAATACAGATGTACTAATACTTACTAAGAACGACATAAATGATGTCAACAAACTTAGTACTAAGCTAATCGGGAACAATACAACTTTTAAAACTGTTTTCATAACACTTACCTCCTAAATGTTGTCATAATTCTACTCTTCTAATTTTTAATCTTCAACAACTATTTTTTACATGTAAACACTTTCTTTAACTGTAAACCCTTACCTTTTTTCTAACAACAAATAATTGATCATTTTAGGCAAAGAAAAGGGATAGTTTAATAAAACTTCCCCTTACTTTCTTTACTTTACAAAATTCTTTTTCTGACTAACAGCTAAGATGATCAATGATAAAGATAAACAACTTAATGTTAGATTCATAGAGATATTTGAACTATCACCGGTTGCTGGCTGAGTTGGAATCTTTTCCCATTGAGCATACAGAGCAATACTCTTATCTAATGAAAGTATATCTTCACTAGAATAACTTATACCACTACCATCAGATTCGGTATTCCAACCAATGAATTTATAACCATCTCTAACAAACATGTTATCTTTAACTTCAACATTAGAGTTAACTACATAAGCTTGTTGGTCATATTTGTATTGTTTAGAACCATCATTAGCATCATAACATACAACAAGACCATACCAGATAGCTTTGTAGCCATAGTAATTATTATTGATCGATTCTTCATCGCCAACTTGGAAGGTATCTTTGATCAAAGTACTTTCCTTTACATTAGTATATAAACTATCATCATCATCTTGGAACCAGCCATAATAAGGAACAGAGATATTGTCTTCAAAACTACATGCATATGGATAACCACTTATCTCTTCGATAAGAACTGTACCTAAAGCAGTACTATTACCTTCACCATAGATCCTTTCTTTTTGATCTACTAGCAAATATTCCATAGGCAAACCATAACGTAGATCGTTATAGACATCATCACCTTCAGTTACAGCAGTGTTATCATAGATCATGCTATCTATAAGCCAAGTTTCATCCTCACAATAAATACCACCACCATTTTCACCAGCAACATTATTATGGATAGAAGCATTGTCATACATCTTTAATAAATCATAGCCAACATAAACGCCACCACCATTAGATACTGCTTCATTGTAACAGATAGAACTATCATCATGCATGAACACCTCTAACTCATCTTGATAGATTCCTCCTCCAGATTTATCAGAATGGTTATGACAAACTATGGATTTATCATACATAAATATCATGCCTACTTCACTTGAAACGATTGCACCACCTTTGCCAGTAGCACTATTTGAGCAAATAGTAGTATTACCACATAGTTTAACCAAAGAACCATAAACATCCATAGCTCCACCATCTTTTGCGATGTTCTTACTTAAAGTAGTATCTGTTATAGTAACCCAGTTTTCTGTATTTTCAGCTTCTTCCTCACTTCTTATACTAGTATCACCACAACGTTCAATATACAAAGCTCCACCATAACCATTTTCGCCAACTTTATTTTCTGTAAAAGTTGAATTAGAAATAGATACTTTATCAAAGTATTCCATCAAGATAGCTCCACCATTATTAGAAGATGAGTTTTTAGTGAATGATGACTTATCGATAGATAAAATATTACCATCATTACTATAAGCATAAATAGCTCCACCATTATAATCAGAACTACAACTATTAAAAGTACAATTCGTTAAACTTAGATCAGCATATTTTAAATAGATAGCTGCTCCTGATCCTTTGGCATAGTTATTTTCAAAAGTACAACCATCTAATGTGATATTAGCTTCATTTGAATAAATGACACCACCATCACTGTTTCTA
>CAVCVO010000085.1:0-16891 GCA_963606005.1 Anaerovoracaceae bacterium | reverse complement strand
AGCCAATACAGTTCATCCACAATAAGATTTATCAATCATATCCATATCTTTATGAGCTTTTTATTTAGTAACCATAGTTTCCAATTAAAAAACTGTACCAATAGTACAGTCATTCGTTAATTCACATTTTTTAGAAAGCAATCATACTCTTATCAATCCTATCCTTTTCAGTTATCTCTCTTATCACTTTGCATGGTACTCCAGCAGCAACTACATTAGCAGGTATATCATGATTTACTACACTACCTGCCCCAATGACTGAACCTTTGCCGATAGTCACTCCTCCACAGATCGTTGAGTTAGCACCAATCCAGACATTTTCTTCTATAGTTATCGGTTTAGAATAACCTATGCCTTCTGATCTTTGTTCTGGATCAATAGCATGACCTGAGCAAGCTATACATACTCCAGGAGCGATAAATGTACCACTACCAATATGAACTGGTGAAGTATCTAATATGACACAATTATAGTTAATGACAACAAGTCCTTCAGTATGTATATTAAAGCCATAGTCACAATGAAAATCTGGTTCAATACCTAACATATCTGAACAAGTTCCTATAAGTTGAGTCAGTATTTCTTTTCTAAGATCACTTGCGAATGGTAAAGTTTGATTGTACTTGTAACATAATAGTTTAGCTTTTTGCTGCTCTTCTACTAAGATACTGTTATAAGTATTGTAGTAAGGTTGTTCACTAGTAATGATCTTTAGTATTTCTTCTTTAGTCATAATCTATTTATTTAAGAAGTCTAAGCATCTTTGTTTATAGTCACTAGCTTCATCATATACGCCATGACCATAACTATCATCATAGATATAGATCTCACAATTTAGCTTATCAGCTATTTCTTTTGAGCCTTCTACTGTTACTACTTTATCACCTTCACAACCTAAGACTAATACATCACATTTAATTTGATCTAACTTATCATAACAATCAAATGTTAAACATGATTTTGCTAGGATGATAAAACGAGCATATTCTTCATCAGTGATACCTTTATTAGATTCAATAAGAGTATCTCTATATTGATCAAGTG
The DNA here is from genome assembly GCA_963606005.1 of Anaerovoracaceae bacterium. Taxonomy (GTDB): domain Bacteria; phylum Bacillota_I; class Bacilli_A; order Erysipelotrichales; family Erysipelotrichaceae; genus UBA1783. The sequence continues at coordinate 15,847 of CAVCVO010000085.1, read as the reverse complement.
TAGCTTGAGAATAAACAACATCAACAAAGTTTTCTAGTAATCCTTGTTCATCTTTATTTTCTGCTAATTCTACCCACTTTTGTCCTACTGTACTAAAAGTTTCATTAGGTTTAGATAAAGTAGATCCTAAGATCAATTTATGGACTAATTCAGGATGATCAATAGCGATATATTGAGCGATCATGCCACCTTGAGATGCCCCAAATATATCAGCATTTTCTATACCTAAATTGATCATTGCTTGAGAAGTTGCTTCAGCAAGATCTTCAATAGTGCAACCTTCTTCTAAATTCTTTGGTCTATCAAATAAATAAACTGTATACTCTTCAGTGAAATCTTTATATGCTTCAGCTATAGAATCCTTTAAAGGCATTACACTATGAACTGAAAGACCTGGAATGATCACAAATGTTTTTTCACCTTTGCCAAATACGATATAATCCATTTCATTTTCTCCTATCTCTACTGTTTTTACTACTGCTGTATCACTATCTGTTTGTTCTTCTTGCTGTTGTTTTTGGCTACAACCAAATGTAGTAATTAGTAGTAATGTGACTAATAATAATATAAAACTCTTTTTCATCTTTATCTCTTCTTTCCTTAAAATAAGCAATAAAATACTGCTGTTAATATAAATGCTAATAGTATTGAAATAATACGATATTTGTTTTCTTTTTGAATGTAATAACTTAGCACAAACACTGATACTAGACAGATCACTACACTTAATAAATGATGTGGAAAACTAACAACTAATTGTTGATAGTAGTAACCTCCCATGACAAGTATGATCGTATTACCTAGTCCTAAGATGATCGCTCCAAGTAGATTTTGTTTCTTACAATAGTAAGCGATAAAGCCACCAGGCAAAGTCATTAGTATTAATGGACTCCAATATCTTAGATATAACAATCCTTTTTCTAAAGTAATAGTTCCACCTAATACTTCTACTAAAAAGATGATCGGTTGACTTATCAAGAAGAAAGCAAAGCACTTTAACATTGCTTGAGTGTTCTTACCACAGTTGACCACAATGATCACCGCAAATAAGACCCAGAATTCGTAATATATGCCGATATCTTGAAAGGAAGTATCACTTAAAAAATCTACCTGCATGATGATACCAGTATAAATACCTATAGCTATCGCAAACAATATGACTTTTTTCCAACTCATATCGATATTCCCAAATAAATGTTTCACTAACATCACCCCTTTGAAAACTAAATAATTATACTTATATGATTTTATTAATTCAAGACATAAAAAAATCTAAGGCTTCCCCCTTAGATCCTAAAGACGTAACAACTATTTTTGTCCGCACGAACATTCGTGATGAGGCAACTTGTATTCTCCACAGTTTGGACATTTAACCAATGTAGGAGCAACTAACTTGTAGTGTGTTCTACGTTTGTTCTTACGTGTTTTTGATACCCTTCTTTGTTGAACTGCCATTGTTCTCACACCTCCTATTCATCCTGCGGTTTATAATCTTTAAGTATTGATAGTCTGGGATCAACAGTCTTGTTTCTCTCCTGTTGAAAAGTTTTTTCACTTATTACTTCCCAGCCATCACCTTTCGGATAATCAATATTACCTTCCTTGACTACCTTGATGGGTACTTCCATCATGATAAGTTGGAATATTGTTGGCAATAGTTCAATGTACTCACCTTGACTATGAACAATATCGATATCTTGTTCATTCTTGTCAAAAGTATATATCTCATCTGCTTCAGTCTGAATTGGAACTACCACATCTTCAGAGGTGATATCACAACCAACCGTAACTGAACCATCCAAGATGAAATGTACATATAACCTTTGCGTACTCGGATCATAAGTGCCATCACCTTTAACACTGATCTCATTTACTTTTCTAATCCTTGGAAAAGCTTTTGAAATGTCTTCATCACAGGTGATCTCTTCATCAAATACCAGATGATAATCCTTCAACTGTAACAAATCTTTACGCGAATATCTCATAAAAAACGCTCCTTTTGTAACAGCCACTTTATTTTATAACAAGTTATCTCGATAGTCAACAATCATTATTTGTTTTCATCGATCAATGTTAGCTGTTTGTTCAACCACATCAATAAGTCAGTATATACTACCTTCTTTTGTTTTTCATTAAAGATCTCATGACGCATATTCTCATAAATGTTTGCTTCGATTTTTTGATAACCTACTTTAGATAAATGATTAAGTGCTTTCTTAAAGCCAGTAGGTACTTCAGCACAAGGATCATCTTGACCTACCACAAATAAGATAGGTAAGTTATTTTTTAAGACACGCCAATCATTTCTTGTATAAACATCTTGCATGCCATCTAATAAGTCATAATACCCTTTATTAGTAAATGGGAAACCACATAATGGATCAGCAATATATTCATCAACATTATCTTGATTATAACTTAACCAATCAAATGCGGTACGAGGCTTATTGATATACTTATTGTAATCTGAAGCTTTTACTAAAGTCTTAGAGACTTTCTTAGCACCAGAGCCACTAGATAAGATAGAAGCTAAGAATTTACCAGAATTAGTCGCACTATTATAAGCAGGCATTCCGGAAAAGATTGCTCCTTCTAATTCATCTTCATATCTTTTCAAATAAGAATGACCGATAAGAGAGCCCATAGAGTGACCTAAGATAAAGAAAGGTAAATGTCTATACTTCTCTCTTACTAAAGTACTGAATGCATGGATATCTTGTAAATTAGTTAACCAACCATCCTTATCCGCAAAATATCCCAAAGGGATCCTCTCATTAATAGAAGCACCATGTCCTCTATTATCAGCTATAACAACGATACAACCATAAGTAGCTAATACTTGTGCTAGTTGCTCATAACGTTCTTTATGTTCACTCATACCATGGATGATATGAACTATAGCTTTTGGTTTATCACAAGTATATAAAAAACCACTTAATACTAAACCATCGCTTGTACTTTCAAGTTTTATTTCTTCTCTATTCACATTAGCCATTTGTACGTTCCTCTTTTCATTAATTCATCTCTCAACCAAGACTTATTTATATTATAATATAAAAGATGTAAATTTTTTAGGTATTTTTTATGAAGGTTTGTGGAATTATTGTTGAATATAACCCTATGCACCAAGGGCATTTGTATCATTTAAAGAAAGCAAAAGAAATGACTAATAGTGATGTGCTAGTGGCTGTCATGAGTGGCAACTTTGTGCAAAGAGGAGAATTCGCTATTGTAGATAAATGGGCAAGAGCTAAAGCAGCCATAGAAAACGGCGTTGATCTAGTATTAGAATTACCATTTGTGTTTGCTACTCAGAGTGCAGCTAACTTTGGCAAGAATGCTATTGATATATTAGCTAAAGCTAAATGTGACAGCATTGTTTTTGGTTCAGAAACTAATAACTTAGAAGAGTTAAAAGAGATCGCTTCTTTAAACTTTAAGATCGATAACTTTAAAGAGAACATGAAAAAAGGCTACTCTTATCCTTATACTTATGGTTATATGTGTGATAGCTATGGCCCTAATGATATCTTAGCTATCTCCTACTTAAGACAACTACAGAACTACCCTGATATCACAGCTTATTCTATACTTAGGACTTCCGATTATAATGATGATGATATTAACGTCTCTTACCCCAGTGCTTTAGCTTTAAGAAAAGCCATAAGAGAAGATAAAGATGTCTCAAGTCAATGTTTAATAAAAGATATTGATAAATATCCTCATCCTAGTTGGGATAAATATTATGACATCATTAGACTACTATTACTAAATACACCAATAGAACAATTAAGAGATATCTTCTTAATGGATGAAGGCATAGAAAAACACTTAGCTAAACAAGCTTATAAGTGTTATAACTATCAAGATTTCATCAATAATGCTACTACTAGAAGATATACAAAAAGTAGGATCCAAAGAACCTTATGTCAACTATTAGTGCATAATACTAAACAAGATATGAATACCTTACCTGAATATGACACTTTAAGAGTATTAGCTTATTCTGACAAAGGAAAAGACTATCTCAAAATCCTCCAAAAAGAAAATGTTAAGATAGCCAATCATTTTACTGCTAATATTAAGCAATATCGTGATATTGAATTTAGAGCTGCCATTGCTTATTGCTCTCTTTTAGATGAAAAGCAAAAAGAATATATCACTCGTAGTGAGATAAGTGGCCTTAATCTATAGAATAAACTAAGCCAAGTTTTTCTAACTTCTCTAAATAGTTAGGAAAGCTTTTATTTATGGCTTCAATATCAGATATCTTTCCACCAGTTAAAGTAAGTAAAGGTATCAAAGCCATTGCGATACGATGATCATCATGACTATCTAACACTTCTTTTGGTTTAGATAGTTTACTTTTAGGAACTATGATCCTATTTTCTTCAACGATGATCTCAACATCAAACTTCTTTAACTCTTCTTGCATGGCTTTAGCTCGATCCGATTCTTTAATCGCTAATCTTTTAGTATTTAGTAAAGTAGCTCCATTGTTAACTGCACTTAACGATATTAGTATGGGAGCAAGATCGACACATTCAGCTATATCAATAGTAGGTGTCTCCTCTTTTATTTTTTCAAATAATTCTTTATAGACTTTATCTGGTTGAATACTATCTTCACTAAGATTAGTTATTTTAACTGAACTACCTATATAATTAAAACAATCGAGATAAGCAGCATTAGACAAATCTGCTTCAATGACACTATCAATAGCTTTATAACCATTTGAGTTGATAATGATATCATTATCATTCATCTTACAATCAATGCCATATTCATTAACAATTGAACAAGTTAATCGTATATAAGATCTTGATTGCAAAGACTCACTGATATGAATTTGACTATTTCCCTTTAAACTAGCTAAAGCAAGTATCATACCAGTAGAATATTGGGAACTACTATTACCCTTTAAATAATACTCTCCTACAGTTAACTTACCCTTAACTTTGATCGTATCATCTTTCCTTTCAAATAAGAAATCATGCTCATCACATAACTGTAGATAGTCTTCTAAGCCTCTTTCTAGTAACCTATTACTACCAGTGAAAGTGACTTCTTTATCCATCAATAAAGCAATAGGAATAAGAAAACGTAAGCTACTACCTGATTGCTTACAATCAATGACTCCTTTTACTTCTTTTAGAAAGTCATTACCATCTACAATAACCGAACTCTTATTTCTAATGATCTTACAATTCAACTTTTCTAAAGCATTTAAAGTAACATTAATATCATCACTATATAAGATATCACTAATGACACATTTCTTTTTACTTAAAGCAGAAGCTATTAATCTTCTATGAGTCACACTTTTACTAGTAGGAGCACTACTCACTCCAGATAATCTACACTTATTGATACTAATTGTTGTCATATTTTCCCTTTAAGTAGTCAATAGCTAACAAGTAGCCATTAAAACCTTCTCCTTTGATCGTTTTTTCAGCATATAAAGAAACATAACTAAATTGCCTGAATTCTTCTCTTTTTGAGATATCAGAGATATGTACTTCTACAGTAGGAATATTAACTGCTTTTAAAGCATCAAGTATGGCTACTGAAGTATGAGTGTAAGCTGCAGGATTGATCACTATACCATCATAAACTTGATAAGCACTTTGAATACAATCAACGATATCTCCTTCATGATTTGATTGGTAAAAAATAACAGAGATACTTAATTTATCACAATAAGCTTGAATAAGATCTAGCAAGTCTTGATAAGTATCTTTGCCATAAATATTCTTTTCTCTGATACCTAACATATTGATGTTAGGGCCATTAATGACTAATATCTTCATAACTTTCTAATATCCTTTCTATCGCTGATTGCTTACTATCATTATTTTCAATAGTGATATCTTTAGCTTGTAGATAGATCTCATATCTTTCTTTATAGATCTTTTCTAATTTTTCTTTAGAAGAAGTGATCGGTCTACTATCATCAAAGCCTAACTTACTAAGTTCTCTATCTAAAAAGACTAATGTACCATTTTGTTTTAACATCTCGACATTTTCCTTGTCTAAGATAGTTCCTCCGCCACAACTGATGATCACACTATCTTTTTTATAGACTTCTCTTACAGCTTGTTTTTCATATTCCCTAAAGACTTTTTCTCCATCTTGAGAAAAGATATCAGTTATCTTTCTTTGAGTATCCTTAATGATGACATCATCAATATCATAATGCTCTTTATTTAACTTTGTGGCTAATAAATTACCTAAAGTAGTTTTACCACAAGTGGGCATACCAATAAGAACAATATTCTCTTTTTTTGTTAATAAAGCTTTATAAATGTTATCAGTCAATTCTCTGTCATATTCTTTATTCTTAAAAATAGAATAAGCCTTGATTGCTTGAGCTACTAACATATATAGACCATTAGTAGCTTTTAGCCCTTTTTCTTTTGCTTGTAAGACTAATTTAGTTCTTAAAGGGTTATAGATGACATCCACTACTGCTTCTAATTTATTAAACTCACTTAGATTTAATAAACAATCTTGATTATTAGGATACATGCCCATAGGAGTAGTATTGATGATCACCTGAAATTTATCTTTTTGTTCGTTAAGTTGCTCATAAGTCAAGCAATTATCTTTTTTACTTCTTGATATTTTAATAACAGAATTAGCTTTTAAGTAATGACATAAATAGCTAGCAGTATTTGAAGTACCACCAGTTCCTAAGATAGCTACATCTTTATTTTCTATTTCAATGTCATTTTTTTCTATTAAAGCTAATAAACCATAAAAGTCAGTATTATAGCCCTTTAGTTTACCATCGATATTTACTATCGTATTAACAGCTCCGATCTTACTAGCATCTTCATCGATCTCACCTAAATACTTGATGACTTTTTGTTTATAAGGAATAGTGACATTAATACCTTTAAAATCACTTTTAGAAAAGAAATCATCTAACTCCTCTTCTTTTAAAGGATAAAGATCATATTGATATTCTCCTATTGCTTCATGGATCTCTTTAGAAAAGGAATGTCCTAAAGGATAACCGATAAGTCCATATTGCATCTTACTATTCCCCTTTTAAATAATCAGTACCAAATCTTAAAGCTAATTGATCAGCAACTACTAAAGCCGCTAATGAATCAATGACTACTCTTGCTCGATGAAAGATTGCTGGATCATGTCTGCCATTAAGTTGTAATACGCATTCTTTATTTTCAATAAAGTTAACTGTCTGTTGTTGTTGAGAAATAGAAGGAGTTGGTTTAATGACAGTAGAAAAGATTATAGGCATGCCATTACTGATACCACCACTAATACCACCATTATTATTTGTTCTCATCTTGATATCCTTATCATCTAAATAAGGTTTATCATTTACTTCACTACCATAATGATTGACATAATCAAATCCTAGACCAAACTCTACTCCTTTTACTGCTGGAATAGAAAAGATCGCAGCTGAAAGTTCTGATTCTAATGATGAAAAGAATGGTTCTCCTACCCCTTTAGCCATACCGACAATAGCTGTTTCAAGAATACCTGAAACACTATCATTATTTTCTTTAGCTTTTAAGATCTCAGAAATCATTTCTTCTTGTTTTTTAGTCGATAAACAAGCAAATTCTTTAGTATTTAGTACATCAATATCAAAAGAGATATTATCACTAAAAGAGTCATCTTTAACATTTTTACATTGTTTGATATGAGTACCGATCTTTATACCTTTTTGATTTAATGCAGAAATGATGATAGCACAAATAGCTACGATAGCAGCTGTTACTCTTCCAGAAAAATGACCATTGCCACGATAATCTTCATAACCATGATATTTATAATAACCAGTTAAATTAGCACCAGAAGGAGTAGCAATGCCATAATTCTTTTGATAATCTTTACTAGAGATATTGTTATTTTTGATAATGATAGTTAAAGGAGTACCAGTAGTAAAACCATTAAAAACACCTGAGACTATCTCAAATTCGTCTTGTTCTACTCTACTAGTAGAAATAGCTCCATTAGGTCTTCTTAAAGTTAACTGATGTTTGATAAACTCAACATCAACTTTTATTCCCGGAGCTAAGCCATCTAAAACAGCCCCAATATATTCACCATGAGATTCACCAAATAATGTCAATATGATACTGTTACCAAAACTATTTTTCATTCTCTTTATCCCTTCTTGATCCTATTTAATCTTTCTTTCAGATCTTTCTTATTTACCTTTAAGATCTTATAATCACAAACATCTTCACAGTAAATGACTTCCACTTCATCTCCAATTGATTTCTTATCATGACATATCGCTTCTAATAAACGATCATTATCAATCTCTGCTTTAGTTGGTAAACCCATATTTTCATAGATTTTTACTAACTTATCATATAATTTATCAGAGCATAAAGCTAACATGCCTAAAGCTACACATTCACCATGATAGTAACCATCATCTAATATCTCAATACCATGACCAATAGTATGACCATAGTTAAGTATCTTTCTTAAGCCTTTTTCCTTTTCATCTTTTTGTACGACATCTCTTTTGATCAGCAAACTCTTATAAACTATCTCATCGATCTTTGTGAATTGTTCATTTTTCTCAAATATCTCAAATAGTTCTTTATCAGCTAATATCGCCATCTTTAAGGATTCAGCTAGACCACTAACGATCTGTCTTTTATCTAAACTAGCAAGTAAACTAGTATCAATAAGTACTTTCTTCGGAGGATAAAAGCTACCCAATAAGTTCTTATAACCTAAATAATTAACAGCAGTCTTACCACCAATAGAAGCATCAACTTGTGCTAATAAAGTAGTAGGTACATTATAGAAATCAATACCCCGCATATAAACAGAAGCAACAAATCCACTTAGATCACCCGTTACTCCTCCACCAATAGACAAAACAGCATCATGACGATCAAAATCATTTTCCACCATGATATCCCACAAATATTCACTTTGTTTAAGAGTCTTATCATACTCATTAGCTTCTATACGATAAACATAAGCTTTCTTACATTGCGAAACTATCTTTTCTTCTATGTCTTTATCAATATGTTCATCAATGACAACCAATACTTTTCTATCTAGATCAAAGTAACCAGAAAGATCATCAAGACAATCTTTTTGAAGGATTACATCATAATTGCCCTTGTTAGAACCGATAGTGATGATATTAGCACTTTTGATAAGATCATATTGATAATCTTTAGAGATATCCATCATTCTTTGTAAGAATAAACAATAATGTCTTTCTAACTCTTTATCATTAAGTAAACTAGCATTTTTTTCAATGACAGTTTTTTCTCTGATAGGATCATATACTTTTAGATTTCTTTCTTTCTTATATAAAGCTATATCTTTAGCTACTTGCATCCTCTTTTTGAAAAGATCACGCATTTTTTTATCTATCTCATTGATCTGTTCTCTATACTTCTCTAAATCTGTCATCTAACTCACTCTTTCTTAACAATACTATTATTCTACCATAAAAATAAAGACCCGACTTTCGTCGAGTCTAATATTTGTTATTTAATTCCTATCTAGGGAACTTAACTTGTGCTTGAGCAGCAGCAAGTCTTGCTAATGGAACTCTGAATGGTGAGCAAGAAACATAAGTCAAGCCGATCTTATGACAGAATTCGATTGAAGAAGGTTCTCCACCGTGTTCGCCACAGATACCTAACTTGATATTAGGTCTAGTGCTACGTCCTTTTTCAGCAGCCATCTGAACAAGTTTGCCTACACCGTGTTGGTCTAGCTTAGCAAATGGATCTTGTTCATAAATCTTAGCACTGTAGTATGAACCTAAGAACTTAGCAGCATCATCTCTTGAGAAACCAAATGTCATCTGAGTTAAGTCGTTAGTACCGAATGAGAAGAATTCAGCTTCAGTAGCGATCTCATCAGCTAATAATGCAGCACGAGGAATCTCGATCATTGTACCAACATGGTATTCTAACTTAACATCACTATTTGCGATGATAGCATCAGCAGTCTTGCATACGATGTTCTTAACATACTTTAATTCTTTAACATCACCAACAAGTGGGATCATGATCTCAGGAACAACATTCCAATCTGGATGTTTCTTCTGAGTATTGATAGCAGCTTCGATAACTGCTTGAGTCTGCATTTCAGCAATTTCTGGATAAGTAACAGCTAATCTACATCCTCTATGACCCATCATAGGGTTAACTTCATGTAATGAAGCACAAACTTCTTTTAAGTGTTCTTCAGTGATACCCATTTCTTCAGCTAAAGCCTTGATCTCTGCTTCACCTGTAGGAACGAATTCATGTAAAGGTGGATCCAAGTAACGGATAGTGACAGGATTGCCTTGCATAGCTTCATAGATACCTTCAAAGTCAGTTCTCTGTAATGGTAATACTTTAGCTAAAGCAGCTTTTCTCTGTTCAGCAGTTTCAGAAACGATCATCTCACGGATAGCTTTGATCTTTTCTTTTTCGAAGAACATATGTTCAGTTCTAACTAGACCGATACCTTGAGCACCGAATTCTAATGCTTTAGCAGCATCCTTTGGTGTATCAGCGTTAGTTCTAACTTGTAATTTTCTGATCTCATCAGCCCACCCCATGAATCTCTCGAAATCACCAGAGATCTTAGCAGGTGCAGTAGCGATAGCTTCACCATAGATGTTACCAGTAGTACCATCAATACTGATCCAATCGCCTTCATGATAAGTCTTATCACCAATTGTGAATTCTTTATCACCCATAGTGATATCACCACAACCAGAAACACAGCAAGCTCCCATACCTCTAGCAACAACTGCAGCATGTGAAGTCATACCACCTCTAACAGTTAAGATACCTTCAGAAGAATGCATACCTTCGATATCTTCTGGAGAAGTCTCAAGTCTTACTAAGATAGTCTTCTTACCTTGTTTCTTCCACTCGATAGCATCAGCAGCTGAGAATACAGCTTGTCCACAAGCAGCACCTGGAGAAGCAGCTAAACCTTTAGCTACAACATTAGCTTTCTTTAATGCTTCTGCATCAAATTGTGGATGTAATAAGTCATCCAATTGTTTTGGTTCTACTCTTAAGATTGCTTCTTCTTTAGTGATCATACCTTCATCGTACATATCACAAGCGATCTTGATAGCAGCAGCACCAGTTCTCTTACCATTACGAGTCTGTAACATGAATAATTTACCTTCTTGGATAGTAAATTCCATATCTTGCATGTCTCTGTAGTGGCTTTCAAGTTTGTTACAAACATCAACGAATTGTTCATAAGCTGATGGTGAAACTTCTTTTAATTGATCGATTGTTTGTGGAGTTCTAACACCAGCAACAACGTCTTCACCTTGGGCGTTCATTAAGAACTCACCAAATAATTTGTTTTCGCCAGTAGCAGGGTTTCTAGTGAAAGCAACACCAGTTCCACAATCGTTACCCATGTTACCGAATACCATCATCTGTACGTTAACAGCAGTACCCCAATCAGATGGGATATCATTCATACGACGATAGTAGATAGCTCTTTCGTTATTCCAAGATCTGAATACGGCTTTGATAGCTTCCATCAATTGCTCTTTAGCTTCTTGAGGGAAATCTTTACCTAAATTCTTCTTGTAATGCTCTTTGAACTTAACTACCATTGCTTTTAGATCATCAGCATCAAGTTCAGTATCAAGTTTAACACCCTTTGCATTCTTCATTTCATCGATGATAACTTCAAATGATTTTTTCTCTAAGCCCATAACAACATCAGAGAACATTTGAATGAAACGACGATATGAATCGTAAGCAAAACGTGGATTGTTAGTTTTTTCTGCAATTGTCTCAACAACTTCATCATTGATACCAAGGTTCAAGATTGTATCCATCATACCAGGCATTGAAGCTCTAGCACCGCTTCTTACAGAAACAAGTAATGGATTTGTCTTATCGCCTAATTTTTTGCCGGCTTTTTCTTCTAATTTTAATAAATTAGCATTAATCTCTTCTACTATCTCATCAGCAATCTTTTCGTTATCATCATAGTAACGATTACATGCCTCAGTAGTGATAGTAAAGCCATAAGGTACCGGTAAACCTAAGTTCATCATTTCAGCAAGGTTTGCACCTTTACCGCCAAGAAGTTCACGCATATTAGCATTTCCTTCTTCAAACAAGTACACATATTTATGACTCATTCTTCTTCCTCCTTATTTTCGCAATAATTATTCTATCATTTTATTTTCTAAAATACTACAAGCGTTATCAAAGTTAGGAAAGATTTTCTTTAAATTTTGCGATTATTTTACAGCCATGTTCGATGAGAACACATCAGCTACTTCATTGATAGCTATATATGCTTTAGGATCATGCTTATGAACGATCTGTTTCATCAAACTGACTTGAAAATGGTTAACTACAAAATAGATGATCGTCTTATCTGTTTGGGAATAATATCCCTTAGCAGCAATAGTAGTTACTCCATTTTCAAACTCTTCTGATAGGGCTGCACAGATTTCATCAGGCTTAGTAGTAACGATCAAAGCCGCCTCACTTCTATCAAAACCTTCAACTACTAGATCGATAACTTTACTACCTAAAGCATAAGTAACGATTGAATATAACGGCAAGATCCAACTGTTCATCACTAACCCGCAAATAATGTAAAGAATAACATTATAGATCATGGTAAATGATCCAATACTTAAGCCTAACTTTTTCGCAAACATTACAGCAAGTACATCAATACCATCGATCGCTCCGCCAAAACGGATTGTTAAGCCACTGCCTATACCAGAAATGATCCCTCCAAATATAGCACATAAGAATAGATCTTGTTGAGCAAATGGTGAAGCATTACTTACATCAACTGGTAAAATATCAGTGATGATCCAAGCAAAAAATGAATACACGATAACAACATAAATTGAATAGATCGTAAATACCAATCCTTCTTTCTTTAAGCCAAATAAGAAAATCGGTATATTTAATACAACTAATACTATTGATAAGGTTATAAATTCTGGTGTATAGCGAGAGATCAGCATTGAAGTTCCCGAAATACCACCATCAAACAATTTCACAGGTGATAAAAACATGATAACACCAAAGGCATTAACCATACCGGCAACAGTCAGAAATAGGAAATTCTGCCATTTTAATTCATTTAGTTGTGTTTTAAAGTCTTTTATTGTCTTGTTTTTATTCATCTTGATTATCCTTTCTTTAACTGCTTCTAATTTTAACAAATCTCAAAGTAGTTTTCAAACGACAATTACCACTCTTTGTATTACATTTATGATCTATTTTGTTAGTCACTATAATATTACAAAATGAAGATTCATAATTATATAAAACCAACAAATCACCTTACATGAACCTATTATTATAGAAACGATCACTACCACTCTTAAGTAATCTGCAATATATACCTCAAAATACACAGAACTGGCAAATAAAAGAAGTAATCTCTTATCGAAGCTATCGCTATGATCATTGAATACAAAGTCAACAACACTATTTTTTAAACTGTTAAAAGTATAATAGGAACTTAACTAAAGAGTAATCTAGACTACAGCTCAATCAGCAATTTGAACCCATCTAACAACCCACAGATTATTTTACTTACCTTTTGCGATCCTTTGTGGATACCATTTTTGAAACCAAGTTGTAAATATACCCATTAATAGTGGAAGAATGGAGTTGATAAGACCAACATAACTTGCTAAAGAAGAAAGCATGATAAAATAAGTCCAGATTGCTGATGATATATATAACAAGCCCCAAGCTAATGTTAAGATACGATTAGTTTTGATGAACATAGGATTATCAAATGCTTTTTCTTGTCCATAATCATTCATGGAATATAAAGCTGTTAATGGAATCTTAAAAGTTGTAGAGATAGTCCACATTAAGCCAAATGCTAAATAAGAAAGTGGCATAATAATATTAATGCTTACTTCATTCAACAATAACAATGAAAAAAGGACAGCAACTACAGTTGAAACAACATCATAGATTGTTTTCTTGTTTTTATAAAACAATAAAGGTAATAAACTGCAAACAAAAATAGTTACCATACTACCCCAATGACTATTGATACCAGCACTGATCCAAAAAGTGATCCAAGACAAAAGTAAATAACGCATATCTGTTTTAGAAGTTGAGTTTTCTTTAATTTTCTTTTTGTCTTGTTTTTGATGTTGACCAAAATAATCATCCCACTTTAACAATAAGTCAAAATCTCCTTCAACTGAATATAAGTGTTGCATTAATGCAGCTGAACCTTCTATCTCCCCTAAAGCGATAGACTTCCATACCTTAAAAGGTGTATGAATGATCGTTGTAGCTTTTTCATCAAACTGCTCTACTACTTTAGAAGAATCTTTAGATAAGATGATACGATAATATTTATTTATATCAGTAAAATCCATATCTAAGATGATATCTTTACCTTTATAACTATTAGGATCATAAAGAGCTGCCATCTGTTTAGTAAAGATCAAAGATTCATCTTCCTTTTCACCTGTCTGACTTATGCCCCAACTAGCATCAGCCATCTTTTCAAAGACATCACGAGGATATAATAATTGGTCTAGATTTTCTTTTGTCTCTACAGTTATAGAACCACTAATATATTCCTTGCCAGCTTTTTTTACTATTTCTAAATACTCATCAGTTCTCTCTTTTAATTCCGGTACTCTAAATAATTCTCCTTGACCACAGAATATCGTAGTATAGTTATCTTTACCACAGATCTTATCAAATTGACTTGTCACACTATCATAATTATTTTTAGCAGTATAGAACCCACAAGTAGAAATGAGTACAGTTCTTTTATTGCTATTATCATATCTACTAGGATGACCACCACTCTCTATTTCGCTGTTCATAAAAGGCAAAGATAAAGGAAGTTGACGATCGATCAAAGTCTTTAATTTGCCAGGTAAGCCAAAGTAGTATAAAGGAAAACTATAGATAGTTATATCTGCCCATAGTAACTTATCTAAGACTATTTTCATATCATCATGAAGACAACAAACTCCAGGAGTATTCTTCCAACAAGAAAAGCAGCCTAAACAAGGATTAATATTTAGTTGAGATGCATTTAATCTTTCAATATTAGGTAAGTTATCTCTACATGACTCGCATATGCCACCAATAAAAGCATTAGTAAGTTGTATAGAATTGCTTTTATCAGCTTTAGGACTACCATTGATAACTAAGATATTCATTGTTCTTCCTCCAATTCACTTAACAAGTTCAAACAATTTCTACTCCAATCAATATACAATTGTGCGTATCTCTTACCAAAATCAGAAGTCATCTGCCAAAATAAGCTACTTTTTTTATCAGATATAACTTGCTCATACGAATTAATAGCTTCATCTGTTTTTTGAAGATAATTTGAAACATTCTTGTATTGTTCGTTAAGATGCTCAAAATATTGTTTACTTTCATTAATAGATAAGTTTCCCATAAAGAAAACTCTCATTAGTATTGAAGAGCGCATATCAATATCTATTTCCGAGTTTGTTAACCATCTAAATAGTTCTTTTCTTCCGTCATCGGTAATAGAACAGACATTTTTATTTGGTTTACTAGATTGTTCTACTACTCTTTTAGTGATCCAACCTCTAGCCTCTAAAGTATTGAGTTCTCGATAAATTTGACTAGTTTGAGCAGGCCAAAAATAATTTAAAGAATTTTTAAAAGTTTCACTAATCTCATAGCCAGTCATATCACCATAATTAAGTAATCCTAATATTCCATGTTTAAGCATAGCAAATTCACTCCTTTAATATTCTACAAGTAGAATATATAAATAGTATATTTCACAAGTGGAATAGTATAAAGTGAAAATACCATGTTTTACAACTTATTTACTCATTTATAACAGAATGGAT
>CAVCVO010000084.1:0-37129 GCA_963606005.1 Anaerovoracaceae bacterium | reverse complement strand
CTTCACTTAATTTTTGTTTGATCCTTCTAATATCTCTAAACATTTTAGATTACCTTTTTCTTTGAACACAAAATAACAATAATCAAGAATTGTGTCAATACATTTTACTTGTTTCAGTGATAAGATATTAAGGAGCTTAAGGAGTGGTGTGATGTTAGAAGTAGTAGCAGCTCTTATTTTAGAACAAGATAAGTTTTTGATCTGTCAGAGAGGAAAAGAAAAAGCTAATGGCTTATTGTGGGAGTTTGTTGGTGGTAAGGTAGAAAAGGGAGAGAGTAAAGAAAAAGCTCTTATCAGAGAATGTCAAGAAGAGCTATCAATCACTTTGAAAGTCAATAAGAAGATAAGTGAAGTGTATTATGATTATCCAGATTTTACTATTGATCTAACTTTATTTGAAACTCAGATAGTATCTGGTGAAGTTACTATTAATGAACACAATGCGATAAGTTGGATAACAACTAATGATATTGATAAGTACGAGTTTTGCCCTGCCGATAAATTATTTTTGGGCAAAATAAAAGAACTATACAGTTCTAGAAAATAAAAAAATGGCAGGGGTGGCAGGAATCGAACCCGCATTGACGGTTTTGGAGACCGCTGTACTGCCGTTGTACGACACCCCTAACTACGCTTAAATATGATAACATATAACGGTGAGCATTTACAAGAAAAATGTGAAAAATGAAAGGAAAGAGTATTATGGATGAATTACTAGAGTATATTAAGAAGTTTAATCGTGAAAGGGATTGGGAACAATTTCATACGCCTAATAACATTGCCAAATCAATCGTATTAGAAGCTAATGAATTATTGGAACATTTCCAATTTTCAACTGATTGTGATAATAAAGAAGAAACTTTGGAAGAATTGGCTGATGTTTTAGCTTATTGTTTTGATATGTGCATTGTTATGGGTGTAGATCCAATTGACATTGTTTATGCTAAATATAAAAAGAATGCCCTTAAGTATCCTGTGGAGAAGGCTAAGGGCAATTCGAAGAAATATACTGAATTGTAATACTAGATAAAGAATTGTTTATCTAGATAATCTCTTAGTGGCTTAATAAGACCAGCTAAGATAAAGAAGATACCGACGATGCTACAACTTGTCACAACATATAGTGACCAAATGAACATTGGAGTATGGAAAGTGATATGTTGGAAGAATTCAATGAGTATTGTTGATAAGCCAATACCGATGATTATGCCCCCAGCAATGAAATATCCACCTTTTTTTACATATTTTACTAAGCTTACTAAAGTAGTAAGGATGATGCAAGATACCGCTGTTAGTGGTAAAGCAAAACTTAGGAACCATTCCCCTTTAGTCACTATTGAAATATAGAGAAGATATAAGCTGATGGCTAAATGATCGATCGGTATAAATACTACTGGGTTAGGTTTATAGAACCATAAAGGTAGGATAAAAATGCAATAGAATAGCAATATGCCAAATATAGCATAGCCTCCCCAAGATAATCTGTGATATAGATTTAAACAAACGATAAGTATCGTTAACATAGCGATAAGACATAAAGCTGTTAAGATAGAGGCGCTGCTCATATCACCATGTCTTTTATTAGGTAATGTTGGGGAATAATTTGTTTGGGTAGTGACTTCTTCATTTGTTATATAAGCAACTTTTGTGCCACATAAGGGACAACAAGTCATATCATCTTGCAGTTTGACACCACATTTAACACAATACATATTTTTACCTCCTGTTACATTCGATTTCTACTGGTATGCCTAATTCTACTAATGTAGAGAAGAATAATCTTTCCAGTTCACTTTCTTTAATATTTCTGATCATATTGATGTAAGTTTTGCCACCATAGGAGCTGACTGAACAGTTATTTGGATAACTCTTTTGTGGACCGATGATGAATTCAAATCTTTTAACATATGGTTGTAATTCTTTTGGCAAGTTGATCACACCAAGATTAGAGATGTTCAAACAACCTTTTTTTTCGCCTGTTGATCTGTAGACAGCATTCATTACAACATTCTTTAAGCCTAATGGTGCTATTTTGATCAAAGGATTTCTTTGTGGTAAGACATTTGCGGCAATCCTACTGGCCATATTTTGCTTAGAAGTCTCATAAGCTAATTGATGACTGAATTCTTTACAGATCTGTTGCAAAGAATAATCACCTTTTCTAGGATTTACACCGATATTGACAGTCAAGACAAAGTTACGTAATGTCTTACTGCCAAAGATCTTGCGCATGTTGACTGGTATAGTGATCTTGATGGCTTTTTGCTTGTTATGGTAGATCACTTTATTTTGCATCTTTATAAGTGAGATACACATTACTGAGGCTAAAAAAGAAGTGATCGTGCAGTTATATTCTCTAGCTGTTTGATGCAATATCTCAGTATCCAATATGCCTGTTGTTAAAGTGTGGAAGGAATCTTTTACTTTATGGCCTTTTAATTGGAAAGTATCTTCTTCTTGTCTACTAGCCGGGTAAGTATTAGTATATCTTTTAAAACTATCTTCCAATTCCTCTTCTGTTGGTTTGACAGTGATATCTAAGACGTTTTCGTTAGTAGGACAATCTAAATTATATTTAAGTTTACAATAATGGGCAATAAGAGTAGCAAGATAGACTTTGCCTCCATTACCATCAGAAACACAATGGAATATCTCGACAGCTATCCTATTTTTATAGTAGAAGACTCTTAAACAGCTCTTTCTTACTTCAAATCGGCTCATATAAGTCAATGGGTAAGCATAGTCTTCCTTAACTATTGGTGAAGTCTTAGTCTGTTGAAGATAACACCAGAAAAAGCCATTATGCAAACTGACATAAAAACTTGGGAAACGATCTTTTAGATCATCAACAGCTTTTTGTAAGACAACAGCATCGATCTCTTCGGTTAGGGTTGCTGAAAGACGGAAGACATTGCTCCAATTAACATCCATAGTTGCAGGAAATATCAGTCCTGCGGTATCTAAACGATACCAACTTTTGTTCAATACGTTTTCCATACTTCCATATTTTAGCATATCACCATGAAAAAGAAGTGAAATTATCATTTGACTGTCAAAAAATGGGACAATCTTAATAAATTGTCCCAATAATTCAATATTCTTCCTTGAATTCTTCCATGATCATATCAATATTATTAGCTAACTCTACTGCCTTTGGCGCATTGATATAATCCTTTTCATCTACTTCTAAGATACAGTCAACAGAGTAGGCGTGCTGTTCTAGATCGTATAACTTCCATAAGATGTTACGTAATAAATAGATGTTATTAGAGAAGTTTGTGCCATGAGTACCACCTGTCTCTTTTTCACCAGAGCCGATGCAATCGTTTAAATGCATCTTAAAGTTGTCACTCTTATATGAATCAATAGTATGGAAGAAAGATCTTTCTTCATATTTGAAGCTCATTTCACTCATTATCAAATGGCAGGTATCTAATAATGGGAAAACTTGTTGATCATTTATCCTATTGCGCATATATTTCATGATCTGTAAGCCTTCAACTGCTCCAATGTTACGATAACAGTTTTCAACATGGATAGTAAGACCAGTATCTTTGACCATCTTACAGAAATCTTCAACATCAGGATTATTGAAGACATCAAATGATGGGCTTTCAGCGTGGATGACAAGTCCTACATTGTGTTTATGGCATAAGTCAAATACCTTTTTAGCATAATCACTTTTATAATCTTTAGCTATCTCAGCAACATCACATCTATTTAAAGGATAGTGAACAGTGAAGATTGGCTTGTTTAGTAAACTATCTAATTCAAAATGATCTCTTTCATCACCATAAAGGTGGATCTCATAACCATCGATCATATCGTACTTATTTTTGGCGTTGATCTGATCGAGTTCAAGTGCTAACTTTAGTCCTTTTCTCATAGTAATAGTGTTGAACGATCTGTAATCGTAAGACCGTTCTCTCCTTTCATTATTTATCTGATTTTTAAAAAGGTTACAGACATAAACGTGATCTGTCCTTTTTGTTAAAGTATTATAATATAGAAAAGTAAAAAAGAGCAAACGCTTTCCAATAATATTTGTAAAATTTCTCACAAAGGGCTACAAATATCATAAGGCACTATTTACCAATTATTAAAGGCACTGTGTTATAATTATAAATGTTTTGAAGGAGTGGTTTTGTGAGTACATTAGAAGTTAAAGATCTACATGTTAGTGTAGAAGATAAAGAAATATTAAAAGGGATAAATTTAACGGTTAATACTGGTGAGATCCATGCTTTGATGGGGCCAAATGGTAATGGTAAGAGTACCTTATTGATGGCGATCATGGGTCATCCTACTTATCATGTTACCCAAGGAAGTATTACTCTTGATGGTAAAGATGTTTTAGCTATGAGTGTTGATGAACGTTCAAAAGCTGGTATCTTCTTAGCTTTACAATACCCTGCGGAGATAAATGGCGTTACAAATAGTGATTTCTTAAAGGCAGCTGTTAATGCTCATAGGGAGACACCTATTTCATTATTTAAATTTATCAGGGAATTAGATACAGCGATCGAAGACTTAAAATTAAAAGGTGAGATTGCTCATCGTTTTGTTAATGAAGGCTTTTCTGGTGGTGAAAAGAAACGTAATGAGATCGTTCAAATGAAATTATTGAAACCATCGATCGCTTTATTAGATGAGATCGATTCAGGCCTTGATGTTGATGCTATTAAGATCGTTGCTGATAATATCTTACAATTACAAGATCAGTCACCGATGGGATTGATGATCGTTTCTCACTATGATAGATTCTACCAATTAGTTAAACCGACTTTTGCTCATGTCATGGTAAATGGTCAGATCATTGCGGAAGGTGATCAACAATTAGTTGAAAAGATCGACTCTGAAGGTTATGAGTGGTTATTAAAAGAAAAGAATATCACTTTAGAATCAGAAAAGGTAGAAAAGAAGATATCACTTGGCTCATGTGCCAATAATCCAAGAGGGAATAAATAATGAGCAAGGATATTCAACATAAGACATTAATGATCGATTCAAATCAATCAGAAAATGCCAGTTACCATTTTGTTATTGAAACTGATAGTAGTTATCTTGTTAAGATCGAAGGAAAAAAAGATATTGAGATAACTGTTAATGTAGAGGTGAGAAATGATAGCAAGTTCACTTGTCTTGTCATCAATGAAAATGAGGCAACTGTTAGGATCAATGATATTTATACTATTGGTAGTGATTGTCTTGTTCAAGTAGCTTATAGCTTATTGAATAATAAACCAATAGAATTATCTTCTGTATTTGATCTAAATGGTCAAGGTAGTGACTTACATGTTTTGACTGCTTCAGTTTCAGCAGTAAAGAAACAATTTAATCAGATTTGTAATCATAATGCTAGTAATACTACAGCCAATATTGATAACTATGGTGTTGTATTAGAAAATGGTAATTGTCAGATGGTCGTTAAAAATAGGATCAATAAGGGATATAAGAATTGTCAGACACATCAAACTAGCAGATTACTTACTTTTGGTGAAACATCTATTGGTAAGATCCTACCAATACTATATATCGATGATAATGAAGTTGCGGCATCTCATGCTTGCACTATCGGTCAGCCAGATGAACAACAACTTTATTATTTGCAGAGTAGGGGTTTAACAAGAAAACAAGCTGTGCAACTTATCACAGTGGGCTATTTGATGCCGATAACTAAAGTCATTGATAATGAAGATATCAATAACTTATTAAAAGAAGAGATAGAAAAGAGAGTGATGGATTAGTATGTTAGATGTGGAAAAGATCAGAAAAGATTTTCCAATGTTACAAAAAGATATCGTTTATCTTGATAACAGTGCTACTACTTTTAAACCACAATGTGTCATCGATTCTTTTGTGGATAGTTATGATAACTGTACGGCTAATGCTCATAGAGGGGATTATAAGTTAGCTTTGACAGTTGACCAAAAATATGAAGAAACTAGAAAATTAGTCAGTGAGTTTATCAATTGTGATATTGATGAAGTAGTATTTACTTATGGTGCTACTTCAGCATTAAATACGATAGCAGAAGGATATTGTCGTAAGCATCTAAAAAAAGGTGATGTGATCATCAGTACTTTAGCTGAGCATGCTTCAAATATCTTACCTTATTTTAAATTAAAACAAGAGCTAGGTATTGAAGTGGTCTATGTGCCTTTTGATGCTGATGGTAGAGTAACATTAGAAAACTTTGAATCAGTGATGAGTGATAAAGTCAAGTTTGTCGCTATCAATTATGTTAGTAATGTATTGGGGTATGTTAATCCTATCAAAGATATCTGCACTATTGCTCATAAATATGGTGCATTAGTTGCAGTTGATGGGGCTCAATCAACACCACATCTAAAGACTGATGTCAAAGATCTTGATTGCGATTTCTTAGCTTTCTCATCTCATAAAATGTGTGGTCCAAGTGGGGTTGGTGTCTTATATGGTAAGAAGAAGTTATTAGATCAGATGGATCCATTATTATTAGGTGGGGGATCTAATGCTCGTTTCTATTCCAATGGTGAGATCTTATTAAAGGAATCACCATATAAGTTTGAAGCTGGTACTCAACCAATTGAAGCAATCATCGCTTTTGGCCAAGCAATCAAATATCTTCAAAATATTGGTATGGAAAATATTAGAGAAAGAGAAATTGCCTTAAGGGACTATGCTTTAGATAAATTGAAAAAGTTAGATAATATCACTATCTATAATCCAACTACGGATAGTGGCATCATCACTTTCAATGTTAAGAATATCTTCTCGCAAGATGTTGCTTCTTATTTAGGAAGTAAGAATATCTGTCTGCGTAGTGGTAACCATTGTGCCAAGATCTTAGTTGATTTCTTAGGTGTGTCTGCTACTGTTAGATGTTCGTTATATTTCTACAACACTTTTGAAGAAATTGATAAGTTTGTAGAAGAGTTAAAAGATATATCGATAGAGAAATGTATCGATTCTGTTATATTTTAAGGAGGTAGTAAGATGAGTAATCCGATCGCAGAAGATCCAATCTTAAAAAGAGAAGTCATCATGGATCATTACGAATATCCTCGTAACCATAAGTTGCATAAAGAGATAGGCTATAAGGAAGTACATATGGCTTCTGATAGTTGCATAGATGATATTCATGTTGAGGCAAAGATTGAAGATGGTATCATCAAAGATGTTTGTTTTGATGGTGTAGCTTGTACGATATCTACTGCTTCTACTTCTATCATGACTGAACTTGTTAAAGGTAAGAGCATTGAAGAAGCTAAAGAGATCATCAAGAATTATTATGGAATGATCGATCAAAAAGATTATGATGAGAACCTGTTAGAAGAAGCAGTTGCTTTTGATACCGTTGGTAAACAAGCCAATAGGATCAAATGTGCTACTATTGGTTGGCATGGTCTAGAGAAGTTGATCGAGGAAAGTGAAACTAAAGATGAATAACAATCAAGAAATATTCAAGACTCAGGATGAGTATAAATATGGATTTAAAGATAAAGATACTTCTATCTACAATACTGGTAAAGGTTTAACAAGAGATACCGTCATTGCGATAAGCAAGAAAAAAGAGGAACCTGAATGGGTTTTAGATTTCCGCTTGAAAGCTTTCGAGGCTTTTGAAAAGATGGAAATGCCTTCTTGGGGACCTGATCTAAGTTTTATTGATTTTGATGACTATACTTATTATATCCGTAACACAGATAAGAAGAGTTCTGATTGGGATGAAGTGCCAGAAACGATCAAAGAGACTTTTAACAAATTGGGGATTCCTGAAAGTGAGCACAAGTTTCTAGCAGGTGTTTCTACTCAATATGAATCAGAAGTTGTCTATCACAACATGTTAGATGAAGTTAAAGAGAAGGGAGTTATCTTTTTAGATACAGATAGTGCGATCAAATATTGCCCTGAGATCGTTAAAAAGTATCTTGGCAAGATCGTACCTTATACGGATAACAAGTTTGCTGCCTTAAATAGTTGTGTTTTCTCAGGTGGTAGTTTCATTTATGTACCTGCTGGGGTTACGCTAGATAAGCCTTTACAGTCTTATTTTAGGATCAATTCGGAAAGAATGGGACAGTTTGAAAGAACAATGATCATTGTAGAAGAAGGAGCTAATCTGCATTATGTTGAAGGCTGTACTGCTCCAATCTACAATAAAGATTCTTTGCATGCTGCAGTAGTTGAAATCTATGTACATAAGAATGCTAAGTGTCGTTATTCAACAGTACAGAACTGGTCAACTAATATTTTAAATTTGACTACTAAGAGAGCTAAAGTTTATGAAAATGGCTTGATGGAATGGATCGATGGTAACATAGGTTCACAGATCACGATGAAATATCCAGCTTGTATCCTAGCTGAACCATATGCTAAGGGAATGACAGTCACTATCGCTGTAGCTGGTAAAAACCAAATACAAGATACAGGTGCTAGAATGGTACATTTAGCTCCAAATACTTCTAGCAGTATCATTTCTAAGTCAATTGCGAGAAATGGTGGTGAGGCTAATTACCGTGGTTGGACTTATCAGGCTAAAAATGCGATAAATTCAAAGACCAAGATCGAATGTGATACTTTGATCATTGACGACAAATCAAGATCAGATACAATACCACAAAATGAAGTTCATAATAATAACTCAACATTGGAACACGAAGCAACAGTTTCTAAGATCAGTGATGAGCAATTATTCTATTTGATGAGTAGAGGTTTGAATCAACAACAAGCTACTCAGATGATCGTTATGGGTTTCTTAGAACCATTTACTAAAGAATTACCTGTGGAATATGCAGTTGAACTAAATCAATTATTAAAAGTTGATATGGATGGAGCTGTAGGTTAAAGAAAGGATCAGTATGAAATTAGCAGAAGCATTACAATCAAGAAGTGATTTAAATAAACAGATAGATCAATTGAAAAATCGTATCTATAATAATGCCTTGGTACAAGAAGGAGAACAACCTAATGAAGAGCCTGAGGAATTATTGAAAGAACTTACCAAGAGTATCAATTCATTAGAGGAATTGATGATCAAGATCAATACTACTAATTGTCAAAGTGTAGTTGATGGTAAAAGTTTGACAGAACTTATCGCTAAAAGAGATTGTCTAAAGATCAAGATCGAGGTGTATAAGTCATTAGTTGAGACTGCTAGTTGTAACACTCAAAGAGCTACTCGTACTGAGATCAAGATCTTACCTACTGTAAATGTTAAAGAAACGCAAAAGAAAGTTGACAGACTATCTAAAGAATTGCGTTTGATTGATAATAAGATCCAACAAGCTAATTGGAATATTGACTTGTTGTAGACAATAAGTGTTTAAGTAAGTGATCGGGGTGTGATCTCCTGAAGTCGAGAATGGCACTTCAACAAATCCTGTGTTCGACAAAAAGGGCTGATGTCATTTTTCTAACATATATGCCCCAACAGTGTACGAATGCATTGTTATCATTTATTGTTAATACCGAACGCCAGATCATTTGCCCAGGGTTGGGAAAGGGGAATAAGATTATGTATGAAAATATTAAATTAGTTGTTGCCGATATCGATGGTACTTTAGCTAGACAATCACATGAACCGAGTAAAAATACTTTAAAGATGATCGAAGAAGTTAGAAAAGCTGGCTATCTATTTGGTTTAGCTAGTGGAAGGACTTTGGAAGATGTCATCAATTATTACAAGGAATGGGGTCTTGATGAACAGTTTGACTTTATTATTGCTTGGAATGGTTGTGAACTTTGGGATAATACTACTCAAAAAAGATATCAGTATAACAAGATATCTAAAGAAGGATTAAAAGAGATCTGTCAGATCATGAGTAAGGTAGATTGTGTCACAAGCATGTATCTTCCTGGAATTTATCTTACTAATCAAGAAAATTTAAAAACCATGTCTTCGGCGATGAAAAGCCATAGAAAATTGGTAGTTGCAGATGATGTCTCTGATTTCTATAAACAAGAAAATTGTGGCATCATGTTTAGATTTGATGAGAGTATGATGAGTGATGTAGAAAAGTATTTGAGTCAATTTAAGGATAAAGAATATATTTCTTTTAAGACTCAACCTAATTTGATCGAATTTTCTCATAAAGATTCTAATAAAGCTTATGCCTTAAAAGAATTCTGCAAAATGCACAATATTAAATTAGAGGATTGTATGTCTTTTGGTGATACAACTAATGATAATGCCATGTTAAGCTGTTCTACAGGCATCTGTTTGTGTAATGGCACAGAGGATACTAAAGCTTGTGCATCTGCTTTAACGGAACTTGATAATGAACATGACGGTTGTGCTCATTACATTAGAAAATATCTATTAAAGACCATCAGTGATTAAGTCCTTGATAGTAATCATTTTTTAACATTTCCTTGTCGATGTCATTAATGACATTGACTTTTTTTATGGTCCATTCTGGTGCGAGTAATACTTCTTTTAAGCTATCACCAGTAAGTCTTTCAATTATCATATCCTTAGACAGGTAAGTGATCTGTTTAGCTACTAACTCAACATATTGTTGTTTAGTTAGTAGATCAAATGGCTTTTGTTGATATTTGTATCCCAAAGGTGTACCTTTACAGACATGTAACATATGGAATTTAACAGCATCTATTGGTAGTTGCCCGACCTTTTTAGCTGTTTCTAACATGGTATCAATAGATTCGCTAGGCCAACCATTGATTAGATGAACACTTATCATGATGTCAGTATCTTTTAATAGTTCTATGACATCTAAAAAATCTTGGTAAGAGTGTCCTCTGTTCATCTCTTTTAATGTGGCATCATTAGTTGATTGTAAGCCAATCTCTAACCAGATAGGTTTATATTTAGTTAAGCTATTTAGCCAATCTATCTTTTGCTTGTCTAAACAATCACATCTAGTAGCGATGACTATTCCTTTGATTTGCTCATTTTCAATAAATGGTTGATAGAATTTTTTGAGAAAATCTATACTTGCATACGTGTTTGAGTAAGATTGAAAGTAAGCATAGAATACGCTATCTTGCCATTTATTGAGATAAATCTGCTTTCTCTGTTTATATTGTTCTAATAAGTCTTTACTACTGATGTTAGGAAAGGCATTAGAGCCTCCATAACAAAAAGTACAACCAAGTTTTGAAATCTTACCATCCCTATTTGGACAACTAAAGGGTCCATCTAAAGGTATCTTAGTGATCTTTTTGCCATATAATCTTTTACTATAACAATCAAAAGTATAATAACGTTTGTTATCTAATGATTTAATAAATGGTGAGTTAAAGCGTGATAAGAGTTTATCTATACTAAGTATGATCTGATCATCTATTTCTTTTATTTGTTTGAAGTTGTAGTCTTCATTTACTTTAGAAAAGTATAGTGGGTAATAGTTGTTGTTTTCAACAGTATAATGGGTGTTATCAATATAGAAGCCACCGTATCTTTCAGTTGCTTCATTTATAGAAATAGAGTCAGTGTTAAGAAAATAACTGTTTTTTTTAGTAAGATAATATCTTTGATCATCTTTGATAGTGTAACCAATGAAGTAATTTATTTCCATGGCAATATTTTAACATAAATAATAGTTTCTATCTGTTAGTGTTTTTTTTGTATGATAGAATAAATGTGTCAAAAGTATTCAAAAAAGATATCATGAACAAAAAATATGTTAGAAAGGGAGTGTAAGGATGTTAAAAAGGGTATATTTGATCATGATATAGCTTATTATCTTGTTGAAAATAATGGTGAGATAGTATTTTACAGAACATATTTACCAGAGATGAAAACTGATGCGTTTGAAAATATAGTAATTGATGATAGAGTAGTATCTTGGACAAGTTTACTGATCCCTAGTAGTAATTTTTATATTTCCTATACTGGTTATGAGCCAAGATTTTTGGAGATAACTCAACAACTAAAAGATGACATTAACAAATGTTACTCACTATATGAAAAGTATGGCATAGAACTAACTGATGAAGTGACAGAAGCCTTAGAGAGATCCTTAAATGATCCAACTAATGCTGATGTTAACTACCGCAGCATATTATTGAAGGAATATGGTGTAGACAAGTATGCTAAATATGAATACAACACTATAACAAAAGAAACAACAATAATTTCTTATGAAGAAGAATATGCAAATGAAGATCCACTCTTTTGAATTAAAATAAGTGGCATTTCTTTAATAGGAGGTGCTTTTTAATATCTATTCTGTTAAAATACGACAATATGGAAAAAGTGTAAAGTAATAGTTAAGATATTGTGAAAGATTTGTGAAATATAGCGTTTGACAAATATTGACAGCGCTTACTATATGGGACTAAAATAAGAATGTAAAAAGACTTTTACATGAAAGAAGGAGGAAATTATGAAAAAGTTACTTACAGTTTTATTAGCTGCCATGATGGTTTTATCAATGACTGCTTGTGGAACAAAAGAGGAAGAAGAACAACATTTAGTTATTTATTCTCCAAACTCTGATAAATTAATCGAAGTTGCTGAAAAATTCGGCGAAGAGACTGGTATCACTGTTGAAGTTGTTTCATTAGGTACTGGTGAATGTTTAGAGAGAATCGTTGCTGAGACTGAAAACCCTCAAGCAGATGTATTATATGGTGGTGTTAACTATGCTAATGCCTTCAAATATGCTGATTACTTTGAACAATATACTGCTGAAGGTGATGACAAGTTACCAGAAGCTTATCAAAATACAAATGGTGTTGCTACTCACTATTGCTTAGATGGTTCTGCAGCATTATTGATCAACTTAGATGTATTTGCTGAATTGAATTTAAATCCAGATGATTTCACTGGTTATTCAGATTTATTATGGCCAGAATTAGCTGGCAAGATCGCTATGGGTGATCCAGCTGCTTCAAGTTCAGCTTGGGCTGAATTAACTAATATGTTATTAGTTATGGGTAATGAACCATATGATGATGCTGCTTGGGATTGGGTTAACCAATTCATCGGTCAGTTAAATGGTATCTTATCTTCATCTTCAGCAATCTATAAAGGTGTTGCTAATGGTGAATATGCTGTTGGTGTTTCTTACGAAGATCCATGCGTTAGCTTATTAGTTGATGGCGCTACAAATCTTAAGATCGTTTACCCTGAAGAGGGTGCCGTTTGGTTACCAGCTGGTGCTGCAATCATCAAGAATGCTCCAAATATGGAAAATGCTAAGAAGTTCTTAGATTGGTTAATTTCTGATGATGGACAAAATGCTATCGCTGAAACTACAGCTCGTCCAGTTAATACAAGTATCGTTAACACTGCTGAAGAAATGATCCCATTCTCAGAGATCAATGTTGCATATGAAGATATGGCATTATGTGGCGATAACAAGACTGCTTGGCAGACTAAGTGGACTGAACTTTACAATGAGGCTCATCCTGAATAAGGATTGAATTTAAACTAGAACCTAGATTTTTCTAGGGGAGAAATAATTTTTGAGAGGTAAGGATTATGAGTGTTAACATTATCATCAAACACGCCGTAAAAAAATACGGAGAAAATACAATAATTCCTGACTTATCACTGAATATCAAGGAGGGTGAGTTTTTCACCCTTCTTGGTCCTTCAGGCTGTGGTAAGACAACTTTATTACGTATGATCGCAGGTTTCAACTCTATTGAGGGCGGAGACTTTTACTTTAATGACAAGAGGATCAATGACATGGATCCAGCAAAGCGTAACATTGGTATGGTTTTCCAAAACTACGCTATTTTCCCAAATATGACCGTTGAAAAGAACGTTGCATTTGGACTTAAAAACCGTAAACTTCCTAAGGAAGAGATTAAGCAGAAAACTGATCAATTTTTGAAATTGATGAAGATAGAAGAATATCGTGATAGGATGCCAGAAAGATTATCTGGTGGTCAACAACAACGTGTAGCCTTAGCAAGAGCTTTAGCTATCACTCCAGATGTCTTATTAATGGATGAACCATTAAGTAACCTTGATGCTAAATTAAGAGTTGAGATGCGTACTATCATCAAAGAGATTCAAAACAAAGTAGGTATCACTACTGTATATGTTACTCACGACCAAGAAGAAGCAATGGCTGTAAGTGATAGGATTGCTGTAATGAATCAAGGTGTTATCCAACAGATCGGTACACCAAAAGTCTTATATCAACGCCCAAGCAATTTATTTGTCGCAACATTTATCGGTAGGACTAATGTGGTAAAAGGACAGTTGAAAGTTGAAGATGGTAAGACTTATCTAGCATTACCATCAGATCATAAGATTGAAATGACTAATGTATTAGCTGAACAAGCATATGATAGAAATGTTGTTGTTTCTATTCGTCCAGAAGAATTAGTAGTAGATGTTGATAGTCAAGATGGTATCAAAGCAACAATCGATGATGCTGTATTCTTAGGCTTAAATACTCATTACTTTGTTCATTTAGATAATGGTGATCGTTTAGAGATCGTTCAAGAATCTAAGATCGATAATATTATCGAAAAGGGTAGAGTTATCTACTTACAAGTTAAAAAAGAGAAGATCAATATCTTCGATGAGAATGGTGACCATAACTTATTAACGGGAGTTACTAACGATCTTGATCTATATAACGGAGACTAGTTATGAAGAAAGAAAAAAGAATTGATGTTTGGAAGATAATATCAATAGCAGTCTTGATCGGTTATGTCATTTTCTTGTTATGGCCATTAGTTAAATTATTCTATTCGGCTTTCTATAATAATGGTAAGTTTACTATTGAACAATTTGTTAATTTCTTCTCAAAGAAATATTATAGAAAATCCATCACTAACTCTTTGAAGGTCAGCTCACTTGCTACTTTGATCACTTTGATCATTGGTATCCCATTAGCTTATTTCTATCAGATGTATGAGATCAAGGGAAAGAGTGTACTACAAGTCATCATCATCTTATGTAGTATGTCCGCTCCATTTATCGGTGCTTACTCTTGGATCATGTTACTTGGAAGAAATGGTGTAGTTACTTCTTTTATTAAAAATTTAACAGGATTTGTCATGCCGAATATCTATGGGTTTAATGGTATCTTACTTGTACTATCATTACAATTATTCCCATTAGTATTCTTGTATGTATCAGGTGCTTTAAAGAATATTGATAACTCATTACTAGAAGCTAGTGAAAATATGGGATGTACTGGTGTTAAGCGTTTCTTTAAGGTTGTAATACCTTTATGTATTCCAACTATCATCGCTGCTACTTTACTAGTATTCATGAGAGCATTTGCCGACTTTGGTACACCACTATTGATTGGTGAAGGTTATCAAACTTTCCCTACAGTCATCTACAATGCTTACTTTGCTGAAACAGGTTCAGACCATAACTTTGGAGCTGCCGTTTCAGTCATTGGTATTGCGATCACTGCGATCATCTTCTTGTTACAACGCTGGGTAAATAGTAAGTTTACTTTCACAATGAATGCTATGCATTCTATTGAACGTAAGAAAGTTCATGGCGTTAAAGGATTCCTTATCAATTTCTATTGTTGGTTTGTTGTTGCTTTAGCTTTCTTACCACAAGTATATGTAATCTATACTTCGTTCTTAAAGACAAGTGGAAAACTATTTGTCAAAGGATTCTCACTTGAAAGTTATAAATTTGCTTTCTCTCATTTAAAGAGAGCTATTCCTAATACTTTCATCATTGGTCTAGTTGCTTTAGCTATCGTTATTGTTTTAGCTATCTTGATCGCTTATTTGGTAGTTAGAAGAAACAATGCATTGAACCAATTGATCGATACATTATCAATGGTACCTTATATCATTCCTGGTTCAGTTGTAGGTATTGCTTTAGTTATGGCATTCTCTTCTAAACCATTAGTTTTAACAGGAACGGTTACTATCATGATCGTAGCTTTAGTAATAAGACGTATTCCTTATACGATCAGATCTTCTACTGCAACATTACAACAGATACCTATTTCTATTGAAGAGGCAGCTATCTCATTAGGTTCAAGTAAGTTAAAAGCATTCTTTACTATAACTGTACCAATGATGGCAAATGGTATCTTATCTGGTGCGATCATGTCTTGGGTTACGATCATCACAGAATTATCTACTGCGATCATCTTGTATAACTTAAAGACTGTCACTTTGACTATTGCGGTTTATACTTATGTAAGCCGTGGCAACTATGGTATTGCTGCTGCCTATGCAACTATCTTGACTGTATCGACGATCATCTCATTATTGTTGTATATGAAAGTTGCTAAGACTGATGAAGTTACATTCTAAATAAAGAAACTGCGGAAAATATTTCGCAGTTTTTATTCGCCTTCTTGTTCGGAAAAGTGGATGCTAGAACTTATCTTTTCTAACTCGGTTTTATCTATGATGTGATATTTTTTGTTTTGCTTTTCTAAAATATGTGCTTCACAAAATTGATTTAAGACTCTTATGACATGACGATAACTACAGCCAATAGAATCTGCACAGTATCTTATAGAAGTATTTAGTATGTTATCTATATTATTTAGTAGGATGAACTTGGCTACCATCTGCTTAGAAGAGTCATTTTGATAAGCTGTTATCTTGTTATTTAAGTTTTCGCAACGTTTGACTAGAGCTTTAATGATGTAACGTAAAAATCTTGGATCATTTAAAAGTGTTTTACGATAGCGATGATAACTTAAAGCTAGACAATAGACATCAGTATTGGCTTGTACATTATTATATGGCTCCTTATTTTGTAAAGAAGCCATCTCACCAATGAAATGAAAAGGCCTGATAGATCCTAAGGAGATACTTTTTCCATTTTCTTCAGTTAGTGAGTAAAGAGATATTTCACCTCTAACTAACATGTAAAGATATTGTGAAGGATAACCTTGGGAGATGATTAACTCATTCTTTTGAAAGGACAATAATTCTACTTTATCAGTGATATCGAAACTAAAATAGTTATTAATTTTGTATTTTTTGATGTAATGAACGATAAGTTCTTTCTTTTTGATTCTTTCCATAACAAAATTATAGCATAAATGTGACATGTGTCACATAAAAGTCATTGGATGTTCAACTATAATAAAAATGGAAAGAGTAATTGTAGGGAGGTTTTTACAATGAAGAAGTTTTTGAGTTTATTGTTGGTAGCTTTGTTGACAGTTTCATTATTTGGTTGTTCAAACTCTAATGATGAAAAAGACAATGGTGAGTATTCTGATCTAAAAGTAGCTATGGTTTCATCTACTGTTGGAACTGATGAATTTATCCTTCAAGCATATCGTCAAGTTGAATCAATGGCTGAAGAATATGGCTTTACATTCACTTCTATCGAATGCGCAACTACAGATGATTGGGAACAGAAATCAAGGAACGCTTGTGAAAATGGTTATAATTTGATCGTAGGTGTTGGTTGGAATGCTGGTAGCCCATTTGCTGCTTTAGCAGAAGAATATCAAGATGTTGCTTTTGGTGTTATCGATACTGCTGTTGATAGTGATAAGGTAATGAGCATCAAATTCAATACTACTGATGGTGCATATGTTATGGGTGTTATGGTTGCTACTGCTTTCCCAAATGATAAGAAGTTTGGCTATATCGGTAATTTCCAAAATCAATCTAACTTTGAATATAAATATGGATTTATGGAAGGCGTAAAATCAGTAATTCCTGATGCAACTTTCCCTACTATTTATACTGATAGCTATTCTGATACTTCTGCAGCTTATAACAAGGCTGTTGAGATCGCTGCTCAATTAGGTGATGAAGGACATTTCATCATGGGCTCAGTAGCTAATAGTGCTAATGCAGGTATCTATTCTTATTGTTTAGAGAGAGCTAATCAAGGATTAAGTCCTATCTATACTTCAGGTTTATCAGTAGATCAGACTACTGAAGAGAATCCTTATATCGTCACTGGTCTTACTAAGAATACAGCTTTAGCTATGCAAAAGATCGTTGAAGATTTCTTAGAAGACGGTAAAGTAACTGGTGGTACAATCACTTTAGGTGTCACTGATGATGCATTCTGTGTTGTAGGTGTTAACTTTGATGCAAATTATCGTAATACTGATATTATCACTGATGAGGTCATCAATGCTGGTAAGCAAGCAGCACAAGATCTTAAGGATGGTAAGGTAACTCTTCCATATGTTATGGAAGATGATTATCAAGATTGATCAAAAGTCTTGAGATGTTTTAGTGGATAAAGCTTTTGACTTTATCCACTTTTTTAAAAAGGAGTATGAAATATGATTCTTGAAATGAAAAATATCGTAAAGACTTATGGTAGTGTTATCGCTAATGATGATGTCTCTTTATATCTTAATGAAGGAGAAGTACTAGCTATTGTTGGGGAAAATGGAGCAGGTAAATCCACTATCATGAAGATCCTTTACGGTTTAGAAAAAGCAGATAGTGGTCAGATCTTTGTTAAAGGACAAAAAGTCACAGATTATGACGCATCTAAAGCGATGAAACTAGGCATTGGTATGGTCCAACAACATTTTATGCTGTTTGATAGCTTAAGTGTAGCTGAAAACATTGTTTATAAACATGAAAAAAAGAAATTCATCTTTTACGATAAAAAGAAGAATGAAGAGGAAGTAGAAAAACTTTCAAAGAAATATGGCTTATATGTTGATCCTAAAGCCATTGTAAAAGATTGTCCAGTAGGAATTCAACAAAGAATAGAAATTTTAAAAACTCTCTATCAAAATGCTGATATCATCATTTTCGATGAACCATCGGCAGTTCTAACTCCAGTTGAAGTTGATGAACTTCTTGTTACGATAAGGAATTTAGCTAATGCTGGTAAGAGCATCATTTTGATCACGCATAAATTAAATGAAGTAATGAGTGTTGCTGATCGCGTAGTTGTCATGCGCTCTGGTAAAGTCGTTGGTAGTGTTTTAAAGAAAGATACAAGTGAGCAACAATTATCGATGATGATGATCGGTAGGCACACTGTAGATCTAGAATTGAAACAGCAAAAGACTGGTGAAAATTGTTTAAAGGTAGAAAATCTTACTATGTATTCTAATTATGGTAAGAAGGTATTGGATGATGTTAATCTTCATGTCGATGCTGGTGAGATCGTCGGTGTTGCAGGAGTAAGTGGTAATGGTCAAAGTGAACTTATACAATGTATCACAGGTTTAAAAACTGATTATACCGGTAAAGTATTTATTAATGGTAGTGATGTTTCTAATAAGGATGTAGCTACTATAAGAAGCAAAGGGGAATCTCATATTCCTGAAGATCGTTATTATTGGGGAAGTGCTAGAGAAGCAACACTGGTTGATAATTTCTTGATGGGACAGCAAGATGATGAAAAATATAGTAAAAATGGTATCATCAAGCAAGCAGATGCTACTAAGAAGTGTGAAGAGATGATAGAACAATATCATATCAAAGCAAATTCTTCTAAGCAAAAGATCAAAGAATTATCAGGCGGTAATGCTCAAAAGTTGATCACTGCTCGAGAGATTGAAAGAGATTGTAAGTTTACCATTGCTTGTGAACCTACTAGAGGCATCGATATTGGTGCTACAGAGTTTGTTCATGAAAGACTGATCAAAAAAAGAGAAGAGATGATTGGCATACTATTGGTCTCTTCGGAATTAAGTGAGATATTAAAACTGAGTGATAGGATCTATGTGATCTTTAATGGTCAGATCGTTGCCGAATTTAAACGTGGTGAAGTTGATAGCCACAAGTTAGGTATGCTGATGTTAGGAGGTAAACTAGATGCTTAAAAATATAAAAGCTATATTAAATAATAAGTTAAAAGATCTAGCTAGTCCTCTTTTAGCAATAATTGCTGGTTTACTCGTTGGTGGAATCATCATGGCTATTTCAGGTTATGACGCAATTAATGGAATCCTAGGACTTTTAAAAGGCGGATTCTTAACAAAATATGCCTTTACTTCTACACTTGCAAGAGCTACTCCGATCATCTTTTGTGGTTTGTCTGCGGCTATATCTTGGGGCTCTGGTTATAGCTCCATGGGTGCTCAAGGACAGATGATCTTAGGTGCAATAACAGCAGCTTATGTGGCTATCCGTTGTCCTGGACCAGCTTGGTTTGTGGTAATAGTGACACTTTTATCAGCAATGTTAGTTGGTGGTATTTATTCTTTGATATCTGCTCATATCAGTTATAAGTACAATGCTTATTTATTGATAGTCACTTTGATGTTTAATTATCTAGCTGATTATTTTGCTTCTTACTTGACCAACTATGTATTGTTGGATCCTTATGGCGTTGATAAGTTAGCGATTCAGACTCAAAAGATCGAAAATGCGATATTACCTAGGATATTCTCTAAGTATACTTTGCATTATGGCTTTTTCATAGCTTTATTTTGCGTTGTTGCAATCTGGTTTTTGATCAATAAGACAACTTTAGGATATAAGATGAGGATGAGTGGAGCTAATAGTAATTTTGCAAAATATGGGGGCGTCAATGCTTCTAAAACAATGTATATCTCTTTGTTTATATCTGGGGCGATCGCCGCACTTGGTGGAGCTTGTGAGGTATTAGGTAGTAAATATCGTTATGTTGATGCTATGATAACCTCTCCTGGATATTCTTGGAGTGGTATCACTGCTAGTTTGATGAGTAATTATAACATCATCGGTGTTTTATTCAGCTCGATATTTCTTGCTGGTATAGCTATTGGTGGAGCTTCAGTTGAACTTAATCTTAGTATCCCTTCGGAATTAACGCAAGTAATTCAAGGAGTCATAACAATATTAGTGACAGCTAAGATCGTTATCAATTATCGTAAAAAAGCCAAAGCTAGGGAGGTAAAAGAATGAGTTTTGAATGGTCATATATAAGTGCGATCATCGCATCTACTTTAAGGACTTGTTCACCAATCCTTTTATGTGCTTTAGCAGCTGCTATCTGTTCTAAGGCTGCAGTATTTAATATTGCGATGGAAGGATGCTTGATGATCAGTGCTTTCTTTTCAATACTAGCTAATTATTATTCTAGTGGTAATGTTTTATTAGCTGTACTATCGGGGGTTGCTTCTTCTGTTATAGTTTGTTATTTATTATCATTAGTTATTGTAAAGATGAAATGTTCACCAGTAGTAGCTGGTATGGCAGTTAACACCTTATCTAATGGTTTGACTATTTATTTGATGTATATCTTCTTTCATAAAAAAGGACTTATCAGTGATCCAATTATGAAAGGATTGACAAAGATCACACCATTCTTTGATAATGTTTTACCTGAATTATCTAAGTGTTTTTATGGTTTAACGATACTTGATTATCTGACTTGGGTGATCGTTATCCTTATACATGTATTCCTGTATAAGACAGTAGCAGGATTCCATGTAAGGTCTATAGGCATAAATGAAGAAGCTGCTAAGTCACTTGGTGTCAATGTTGATAAAACTAAGATAATAGTTATGACTTTATCTGGTATCTTATGCGGCTTAGCAGGTGTGCTATTATCCATGGGTTCAGTCACTTTGTTTATTCAAGGTATTTCTTCAGGTAAAGGTTATATTGCGATGACAGCTAATAACTTAGGAGCAAGTAATCCAATAGCTGTGGCTATATCTTCATTGTTCTTTGGCATATGTCAAGCTGTTGGTTCATTCTTACAACAGACTAGTTTAAAGGGACAGATAACTAGTTCTATTCCATATGCAATGACGATCGTTGCTTCTATTGTTAGCTCATTATGGGCTCAAAAGAAATTAGAAGCTAAAAAGAAAAAGAGCATGGTGGAGATAAGTCATGATTAAGATTGCTCACGTTTCTGATCTTCATTATAAAAAAGATTATAATGAAGTTAATAATCCTTTTAGAGAGATCCTAACTTTAGTAGATGATCCGTTAAAACAATTGGAAAGAACCTTTGAGAATATAGATAATAACTTTGATGTAGTCATTGTTTCTGGTGATATTTGTGAATATGGAAGTGTAGAAGACTATACTGTTGTAAAGAATTTTTTGAAAGATTACTTTAAATGTCCGATCATTGTTACTAGTGGTAATCATGACAATAGAAGAAATCTAAATATGGCTTTTTTTGGTAAAGATAGTGATGAGATAGTATTTGATGTTTGGAAAAATGAACCACTAAAGATCATTTCATTTGATAGCTCTGACCCTAAATATAATGATGGATTTATTACATTAGAAACGATTAAAAAATTAGATGAAGAGTTATCTGATGGTGTTATGACTGTCGTATTTACTCATCATCATCTATTGAATGATCAATTTGCGATGAAAAGAGCAGAAAATTCTGATGCATTATTAGAATGTTTAAACAAATATGATAATATTGTAGCAATATTAACTGGTCATACTCATCATTTCTATAATGGTAGTGTTAATGACACACTTTATATAACAACTGAAGCTATGTCTTTTAAAGTTGATGGTATTGATGGTAGTCTAATTGGTTATCAAGATTCAGCAGCAAACATCTATGAGTATGAAGATGGTAAGCTAACTGTTAAAAAGATCGAGTGCCCTGATAAAAAAGAAGAGCTTTGTTTAATAAAATGTTAATTGTTGAGGCTGTTAGTACTGATTTCTAAGGTCTAACAGCTTTTATTATAGTTAATAAAAATGATATAATCGTAAAAAAGATGGGAGAGATGCATTATGGATGAAAGATGGGTAAAGATAATATATACGCTTTATTATGAGAGCAGTTCACTGACAATTGAAGAATTAGCATCTCGATTGAATTGTACCTATAATACGATCAAAAGTACAATTAGTCAAAATGAAGACAATTGTGTACAAAATGGATTTAAGCTTGTTGGGACAAATGAAATCAGTTTAGAGATCATTGATAAAAATAAGCTAATGTTTTTTCTCAGTTATTCCAATGAAAATGATGATCGTGTTAATGAAATAATCGTGCGCTTGTTATCCTCAAATGATTATGTCAAGATTGAAGATCTGGCTGATGATATGTTTGTGAGCCGAGCTACTATTGATCGTTTGATCCCACAAATAAAAGAAATAGCTAGCAAATACAAGTTAGAAGTAGTTTCTAAGCCAAAGTTTGGCATTGCTTTACAAGGCGAAGAGATAAATAAGCGTTTATGTTTGGGTAAATACAAGGTAGTAAACAATATAAATGATTACAATAGTGAACAACAAAAAGATGTAGTTAAAGAGATATGGAGGATTGTTAGTGATACTTTGGAGTCAAATGATATCAAGATAAGTGATATGAACTTCTATAATCTTGTTCAGCATTGCATCATCATGTTTGATAGGATAAGCACTGGTAATGAGATAAAGGAAATGCCAGCTAATTTCAATGAAAAGAACATTGAGAAAGAAACTTTGGTTGGAGATCAGATTTGTGATGAATTTGAGAATAAATTTAACATAAGGATATGTGAGGCAGAAAGAAAATATGTGATGATGCATCTATTGGGCAAAAGAATACTGACTACCTCTCAAGCAATCAGAGTAGATATATTTGATTGTGTTAAGGAGATCTTTGATGAAATTGAGCGTATCTATAATATTGACTTTCATCAAGATACAGAACTTATCACAGCCTTGGCTTTGCATATTCAACCTTTATTGACGAGAGTTAACTTTGGAATGGTTCAAGAAAACCCACTTTTATTTCAAATCAAGAGAGAGATGGGAAAAGGATATGAGATAGCATTGTGTGCTAGTGAAGTTTTAAACAATAAATATCATGTAGATATTGAAGAATCAGAAGTTGCTTATTTGGCATTACATTTTGTTTTGGCTCTTGAAAGAAGAAATAGGTTAACTCCTAAAAAGAAGGTTCTTATAGTTTGTTCAACAGGAAAGGGTACAGCTAGATTAATTCAATATCGAATAATGGAGAGTTTTAAATATCGTCAAGATGACGTTATTTTAACCGGCCTTATGCAGTTAGATCAGTTTAATTTTGACAATATTGAGTGCATTTTGACAACCATCCCTTTAGAAAACAAATATCCAGTTAGTGTTATTCCAGTGGATATATCAATGAGTGAGACTAATCTAAAAGAAATCGATCAGTATTTTAATAAGTTATCGGGAATAGAACTAGTGGAGAAAACAATAAAAGAAGAATTGATTTTAAAAGACTGTAATTATAAAAATAGAGAACAAGTGATCAAAGCAATATGTAGTAGTGTTAAAAAGACTTGCAGTGTCGATCTGTATGAGCAAGTTACAAAAAGGGAGATGTTAAGTTCAACTGAGGTTGGCATGCAAGTAGCCTTGCCTCATCCTTATCAATATGAGGGAAAAGAACTTATCATTTGTGCGATGAGTTTGAAAAAGCCGATCAAGTGGAAATATGGTCAAGTTCAGTTGATCTTGCTTTTGTGCTATCCAACTGATGACGAAGGCGTGGATAATGTTAGCAAAGTTTTCACATCACTTTTGAGTAAACCTAATAGTGTTAAAGAGTTAACAAATGATTTAACAAAAGATAATTTGTTAAGAGTATTGAAGGAGTTATGATCATGAAAGTCGTTTTGATTTGTATGAATGGGATTACCACTTCTTTATTAGCTAATCGTCTTCAACAATACAGTAAGGATAATGGCAATGATGATGAATTTTTAGCTTGTAGGGTTGGAACTGAAAATGAAGAGTTTACTAAAGCGGATGTGATCGTTTTGGCTCCCCAAGCGGCTTCTTTTTACAATAAAGTATTACAAGAGAAGAAGAATAACAGTTCTGCAGTTATCGTATTAGATGAAAAAATGTTTGTGGTGGGTGAAACAAAGGATATATATAATTACATTAGACAAAATGTTGCAGGTTTTCTGACTGATATAAATACTTCTTGTGATGATAAGTCTAGATCTGTTGATTTCACAATGACTATGCTAGGAGAAGTTTTACTTAATGCCATTTTAGGCTGTTTACCACTTTTGTTCATAGGATTAGTTTTTTATGTGTTATTTGTATCGACATCTCGATCTATCTTTGTTGCTATTTTTGAAGCAATATATGGTTATCTATATTTGTATGTCTCTTTTAGTATTGGATTCAAATACGGTAATCAGATTAGATCAAATCCCTATGTAATGGGAACGATAGTATTCGCTAGTACAATGATATTAAAATATGATAATGATAAATTTATGGTCAGTAATGTTGTTAACGAAACGGATCTGTTAAATATATTTTTCACTACTTTACAGGAGGTAGCAATAACTACAGTTATTTCAGTTATGACTATAGCATTATTAGAATTATTTCGGCAAAAGACTAACATCAAGTTTCCCAAGGAAAATCATTCTATCGTAATGTTTTCTCAAGCTTTTGTAATTGATATAGTATTGATCGTATTTTTACTGATAAGGGTGCTTTTGAGCTAAGAGAAATTATTTGGCAATAATTGAAATGAAAGTTTATAAATAATGATAATGAAAAAAGAACAAGCAAATTGTATAAATATAATCGTAAATAGATCTGGCCAGATTTATATAAAATTCCATTGAATAGTTAGGAGAAATATATGGATAAGATTAACAAAATTATTAATAAGATCGTTAGCTTTACTCAGACTAGATATATGCGAATCATTACCAATGCATTTATGTCTACTGCTGCTGTAAGTATTGCTGGTTCGATATTCAATTTGCTCGCTTCTTTACCTTTTGAAGGTTATCAGACTTTTTTGACTAATAGTGGCTTAGGAAATTTATTGAAAGTACCTGTTGGAATAACTTCAGATGTTATCTCACTTTACATAGTTCTAGCTATGGCATATCAAGTTGCTAAAGAATTTAATAAAGATACATTCTCAGCTTCTATCATTGCTTTAGGTGCTTTCTTGATATTAGTTCCTTTCAACACTGTTGTTTACAATGCAGATTATACAGTAGCAACTCCTGTATCAGGGGTAATACCAACTTCTTCTGTTGGCGCTAAAGGTGTATTCTTGGCAATCATTGTTGGTATTACAGCTGCACGTTTATATTGTGCTATCCTTGATAAAGGTTGGAAGATCACTTTGCCAGATAGTGTTCCTGATGCAGTAGCAAAAATGTTTGAAATGATGATACCTGGTGGATTAACATTCATCGTATTCTTAGTGATCCGTTATGGTTTCTCACTTACTCCATACGGGGATGCGATAACTTGTATCTATAAGTTATTACAAGCTCCAGTAGTATCTGTTGGTGGTGGATTTGCTGGTTTAATCGTTTATATGATCTTATCAAAGACATTATGGGCTTTTGGAGTTCATGGTGGAATGGTAATGTATTCAGCTATGATCGGTGTCATCACATCAGTTGGGACTGCAAATCAAATGGCCTTTGCTCAATCAACAGCAGTGCCTTATCCGGAGTGGTGCTACTTCTCTTTATTGATGGATGCTTCAATCTTACCTTTATGTTTAACTTTGTTATTATTTGCTAAGAGCAAGCAATACAAGATGTTAGGAAAGATTGCTTTACCAACTTCTATCTTCAATATTTCTGAACCATTAGTATTCGGTTTCCCAATTGTTATGAATCCAATCATGGCAATTCCATTTATTGGCTTACAGATAGTTAATCCATTGATTATGTATGCTGGTATTAAGACAGGTTTAGTTGCTGCTCCAACAGGTGCTTCAATTTCTAATATGTTACCAACACCTATTGCAGGCGCATTGATCAACTCTCATTGGACGGGATTTGCTCTAATGGTTGTCATCATTGTTGCTGATATTGCTGTATGGACTCCATTTGTTAAGTTTGAGGATAAGAAAGCCTTAGAACTTGAAAAAGCTCAAGATGTTGCTGAGTAAAATATGAAAAGATTAGGAATATCAGTTTATCCCGATATCCAAAGTTTTGAAACAATAAAAGAATATATCAAACTGGCTTCTAAATATGGCTTTACGCGAGTATTCTCAAGTATGTGGTCAGTAGAAGGAACAGCTCAAGAGGTCCTTGAATACTTCGAAGAACTAATTCAAGTGGCACATAGTTACAATATGCAAGTCAGTCTGGATGTGAATCCAGACTGCTTCGCTAAAATAGGTGCATCATATGATGATCTAAGGGTGTTCAATGATCTAGGTGTAGATATATTACGTATGGATATTTGTTATGGCTTAGAAAAAGACGTACAACTTGTAAATAATCCTTATGGCATTGTTATTGAATTTAATGCCTCAATCATGAATGATGACTATTTTAAGTCAATGATC
Organism: Anaerovoracaceae bacterium; assembly: GCA_963606005.1. Taxonomy (GTDB): domain Bacteria; phylum Bacillota_I; class Bacilli_A; order Erysipelotrichales; family Erysipelotrichaceae; genus UBA1783. Next base: position 10,044 of record CAVCVO010000084.1, on the reverse strand, counting down.
GCAAGAGGGGCAAATAAGGATAATATCATTACTGGTCATAATTTTTATCCTCAAAGATATTGTGGAATGAAATGGAATAAATTCATTGATATAAGTGGCAAGTTAAAAAAGTGTGGATTGCAAGTCACAGCTTTTGTAACATCTCATAATAAAAATGCTTGTGGTGTTTGGGATGCTAAAGATGGTTTATGTACTGTAGAATTAATGCGTCAGTGGAGCCTAGATCAACAAGTTAGAGCTTTAGTTGCTTCGAAAGTTGTGGATACAATACTTATTGGCAATGCTTGTGCTAGTGAAGAAGAATTGAAAATGGCTAGTGAAGCTGTCAAAGAGATTGAACCTAACCAAAATGATCCTGTGGTCAAAATGATGATGCACTTTGGGGCAACACGAGAAAGGTTTTTCCCACAATATAAAATAAGAGTTAAACCTGAAAAGGATATCAGCAAAGAAGAAAGAAAAATATTGTTTGATTTTTTCCCACATAGTGATGTTGGTGATTCATCAGAATGGATATGGCGATCTCGAATGGGGAGGTTTTTAAGCGAAAAGATTGCCTATAGAAAATGGGAAAAAGCTAGTTTTGATGTCGGCGATGTAGTTATAATTAATGAAAATTATCAGCACTATGCTGGTGAAGTTCAAATTGTTTTAAGGCCAATTGTTAATGATGGCACACGTAATTTAATTGGACATCTGCAAAAAGAAGAATTAGAAATATTGAACTTGATTGAAGAAGGAGCGGTAGTCATCTTTCTTGAGGAGGAGTCATGATGAGTAAATTTCCTGAGGGATTTTTTTGGGGAGGAGCTATAGCTGCTAATCAAGCAGAAGGAGCTTATCTTGAAGATGGTAAACAACCATGTGTAGCAGATACAATGGGAGTTGGTTTTGAAAATAGATTTGGAGAAGGATATGGTAAGATCGATCCTAATAAATTTTATCCAAGTCACAAAGCTTCAGATTTTTATCATCATTACAAAGATGATATAAAATTATTTAAGGAGATGGGCTTTAATAGTTTTCGTTTATCCATTGCTTGGAGTAGGATTTATCCTCTTGGTGATGAAACAGAACCTAACGAAAAAGGTTTAAAGTTTTATGATGATGTGTTTGATGAACTATTGTCTAATGGAATTGAACCAATAGTAGATATCACTCATTATGAAATACCACTTCATTTATCAACAGAATATGGTGGTTGGAAAAATAGAAAACTTATTGATTTTTATGAAAAATATTGTAGAACGATATTTGAAAGATATAAAGATAAGGTTAAATATTGGATGAATTTCAACGAGATCAATACGATAAATTATCTTCCACAATTTAATGGAGGATTTGCGGTAAGGCGTGATGATCCAGATCGCAATCAAATCATCTATCAAGCAGCTCACCATATGTTTGTTGCCAGTGCTAAAGCTAACAAGTTATGTCATGAGATAATCAAAGGTAGTAAGATAGGTATGAATCTAGCAGGAAAGCAATTATATCCTGCAACATGTAAGCCGGAAGATGTTTATGCTACATTATTAAACAAGAGAAACACGATGTTTTTCTCAGATGTCATGATGAATGGCAAATATCCGGCATATACAAAGAGTTTATTTGAAAATCTGAACGTTAAACTTGACATTGAAGATGGAGATTTGCAACTTATGTTAGAAAATCCATGTGATTATCTGGCGTTTAGTTATTATATGAGTAATGTCATTGAAGCTGATTCAACAAAAGGAAGTTCTATTGGAAATATGTCTTGGGGCTCACCTAATCCTTATTTAAAGGGTAGTGAATGGGGTTGGCAATATGATCCAATTGGTTTAACTAGCTATTTGATCGAACTATATGATCGTTATAATAAACCTTTGTTCTTGGTTGAAAATGGCTTGGGAGCTAAAGATACTCTAGTTAAAGATCAAGAAGGAAATTGGACAGTGAATGATCAATATAGGATTGACTACTTAAAAGAGCATGTGAAAGCGTGTAGTGAAGCAATAAAACAAGGTGTTGATCTTATGGGATATCTTGCTTGGGGATGTATAGATTTAGTTAGTGCATCAACAGGTCAGATGTCTAAACGATATGGTCTTATTTATGTAGATGTTGATGATGAGGGTAATGGAACTTTTGATCGTTATAAAAAAAGTTCATTTGAATGGTATAAGAATATTATTAAAGAGAACGGAGAAAATATTTAATGAAAAATATAGTTTTAGTTTGTAATATGGGAATGTCAACAAGCGCATTGATGAAGAAAATGCGTTCTTATGCTGAGTCAATTAATTATGAGTGCACGGTTAATGCTTATCCTGTTTCGGAACTTGGTAAAGTTCTTGATGATGCTGCTGTTGTACTAGTTGGACCGCAGATCTCTTATATGTTAAAAAAAGTAGAAGAAATAGCCAAAGAAAAGAATGTGCCTGTTTCTACAATCCCAACTCAGATGTATGGATTTATGGATGGTAAAGGGGCAATTGAGTTAGCTAGAAAGTTAATGGGTGAATAGCCATGGAATCTTTTGAAATGATCAGTTGTCAGATCATAGCAGCAGTTGGTAGTGCAAGAGGTATGTTTGTAGAAGCCATTCAACAAGCAAAGCAAGGAAACTTTAGCGAAGCAGAAAACTTGATCAAACAAGGCGAAGAATCAATGAATGAAGGACATCGTGCTCATATGGATGTATTGACAAGATTTGCTAATCAAGAAAATATTCCTTTTGATCTACTTTTAGTACATGCTGAAGATCAAATGATGAGTGCCGAAACTATTAAAATCGTAGCAGAGGAATTTATTTCTCTTTATAAAAACAGTAGTGAAGCTGAAAATTAATGCTATATTGCTGCAAAAAAGATGATTATGAAATTATTAGTACAATCGGATGATTACGCTCTTACCAAAGCTATTGTTGGTTCTTGTTGCGATGCTTTTGAATTTGGTTTGTTGAAAAATACTGGTATATTCATGAATATGCCAACTACTCAATATGGATTGGAAAGGATAAAGCAGTACCCAGAAGTCTGTTTGGGAATCGACATAAATGTTTCTACTGGAGAATGTCTATCTGATCCTCAGTTGATACCTGACCTTGTTCATGAAGGGACAAAAAGATTTGTTCAAGTCTCTGAAAGAATGAAGGACACAAAATTTATAGATAAGTGTTTTCGCCCTTATGAGCAAGTCTTAATTGAAGCTAGAACACAGATTAATAAATTTATCGAAATGACAGGAAAAACTCCTCAGTATGTTCAAACTCATTCAGCAGCCGGTGAAAAAGAATATATTCAAGCATTGTCAGATGTAGCAAAAGAATATGGCATTAAATTTAGGGGAGATGTAGTCAAACAATATGGATTTGTTAGTCTACAGGAAGCTGCTATTGGGGAAAAGTATGCTGATCATTTTTCAAAAAATATGTCAGCTAAAGAAGCACAGATCGAACTTGATATTTATTCAATTGAAAACCAGATGTTGAATGAAGTTGGCCCAACATTACATTTTTTAGAAAAATTATTGGAACAAAAATGCGAATATGTTTTCCTAGGAACCCATTGTGGTTGGTTAAGTGCTGATCTATTTAAATATACGCGTTGTAATATTAATCGCGTATTTGATCATGAGCTTCTTACATCTGAAAAGTTAAAAAAGTGGATAGAAGATAATAATGTTGAATTGATCACTTATCGTGATTTATAAGTTTGCAAACAGTAAAGAAAGTCTCCAAAGTGAGACTTTTGTCATATTTCGGAATAATTCCACAAAAAATTGACATTATTCTTTTAGCTTCTTTAATATTGTTCCGTTAAAAAAGGTTGTAACCATTAGTCACAACCTCTTGATAATTTGTTTGAAGTTTATAATGTTAAGATATTTTCAATATCTTTGCAGCTTTCTACTACTTCTTTAGAAGCTACTACACAGATATGGGCATCTTTCTTCATTTCATCTAATATATCAGCTACTTTGATCATATCTTGTTTAGTAGTAGATAAGATCTGTTTACGTGTCTGACTCTTATCTTCATATGAGTAGTTAGAGAAGTATTCAGCATTACCTGTTTGCATCTTACTCTTAGTAGTTAAGATAGGTTCGCTATCACCAATTGTACCGATGATATATTTCTCAATGCTTTCATCTGATGAAGCTACTTTTCTTAGATATTCAGAACTCTTCTTATATGTTTCGATAGAATCTAATGGTTTTGGATCACGATATGAATAGAATGCTTCACTCTTTTCGTTACCTGTTGCTCCTACACCATATGCTCCACCTTGAGCTCTTACGGTATTCCATAAGTAATCTAGTGATAAGATCTTATTGACTACAGCTAATTGACCTCTCATGTTATCTACTTTACCAGTGATATCAGCAGCATATTCGCCATATCCAACACCACTTGCGATAACGATTCCTTCGTTAACTTTCTTATTTAATGGCTTAACTGTGTCTGGGTTAACTGCACTAGAGTTTCTATCATTAATGATCTTATTGACTAATGTGTCAACATCTTCAGATATGATAGATAATGTCATACGTTGTTTATTGAATACTTTAGAGTAGATTGCTTTTAAATTATTGATGATGTTATCTTTATCTTGATCTAATAATGATTTGATGAATTGATAAAAGCTGTATCCACCATCATATTCAGCGATAACACCTTCTTCATTTAAGGCAGAACGAACTCTGCGCATGCCATAGACATGTCCTGACATAACAATGTCCATTTCAAGTTCTGTCTTTGCTTGCTTGATGATATCCATGATAGCATCACCATCATTGAATAAAGTATGATTGATAAGTTGATCAACGATATCTAAGGCTTTATCTTGATTTTCTTTTAAGTAAGAATATTCAAGAGTCATGATATATTGATATTTGTCTTTGTTGTGATGATCACTGAATACTTTAGTAGATAAGCCAATAGAGCCAAGATAAGCACTCTTGACTTTAGTCAATTGTTCAATGTCATATTTTTCTGTATCAATATCACCAAGAATAGTCTTTAATAAGGATAAGTAAGAAATCTCTTCAAGTGTCAAGTCGTTGATACGATACATTTCATTAACATAAGTGATATCTGCTTTCTTTGATGGGTAAACAATAGTAGTAACACCATTAATATTCTTTATCTCTTTTTCAATGAATTGTGGCTTTTCATCGATATCAGTTAATTCTAACTTAGGAAGCATTGCTTTTACTTCTTCAGAATCTTCTGATAATTGCCATGCAAAGAATTGCTTGTTGAATTCAACTAACTTTTCTACTTCTTCACTAGATAAACTCTTTTTATAAGCAGCTAATTTATCAGCAACTTCTTGTTGATCTTTTTTATCTAGACCAACTACTGGACGCATGATGACAGAAGCATGATGGTTAGAATTTAAAATATAGTTTTCAATCAATTTTTCAAAGTAATCTGTATTGATATTTTCTCTTAATTGTTTGTAGATCTCATCATTAGTTAAACCATCTAATGGATCACCACCATAGTTCCAACTACTTAAAGCAAATAAATCATAGAATAAGCCCTTTGGACCATAGCCATAATCTCTTTCTTTATTAGCAAAATCCATCTTATTTAAGATAGCTGTCAATAATTCTTTATCAATGCCGTTTTTAACAACATCTTTTAAGACATCTTCGATCGTTTCTTTAATCTCGTCAAACTTATCTTCATCAGTATTCATTGCTGTGATACTGATATATGGTTGTAAGATATCATTTTCTACATTAACACTGACATCTTCAGCTAATCCTTTAGAGATGATAGCCTTTGGTAATAATGATTCATTGTTTTCAGCTAATACTCTTGTTAGCATCTGCATTGCTGCAACGGTAGTATAATCATTAAAATTACCTAATACATAACCAAAGTTACAGATTGTCTTGCCTTCTAGATCATCTTCAGAAACAACAGCATATTCTTTAACTATTTTTTCGTTTACGACTGGTTGTTGTTTACTGATAGTATAAGTAACAGGATTTTGATCAAACTTAGATAAGTATTCATCGTTGATGATCTGTAACATTTCATCAATATCAACATCACCATCTAGGAAGATCATAGAATTTGTTGGATGATAATAAGTGTCATGAGAAGCACAGAACTGTTCATAAGTTAGATCTGGGATGTGCTTAGGATCTCCACCACTGGAATATTGATAACAATTATCTGGGAATAGTTCATTCATTAAATATTGATCAGCCATTCTATCTGCAGAAGAGTAAGCACCTTTCATTTCGTTATATACAACACCTTTATAAGTTGGTTGATCATTAGCTTCTTTTAATTCATAATGCCATCCTTCTTGTCTAAAGATGTTCTCATGCTTTTTACACATTGGTTTAAATACTGCATCTAAGTAAACTCTTGTTAGATTGATGAAATCTTTATGATTACGACTAGCTACTGGGTAAACTGTCTTATCAGGGAAAGTCATCGCATTTAAGAATGTCTGTAATGAACCTTTTAATAAGTCAACAAATGGTTCCTTTAATGGGAATCTTTCTGATCCATTTAATACTGAGTGTTCCAAAATATGGAAGACACCTGTATCATCAGTAGGGATAGTCTTAAAAGCAATAGAGAATGTCTTGTTGTCATCATCACGTTTTAGCCACAATAATTCTGCTTTAGTTTTTTGATGAACTAAGAAATAAGCTGTTGCTTCAAGCTCAGCTACTTCGCTAACCCTTTCTACTTTGAATCCATGTACGATTTGGTTTAATTCCATAAATACCTCCTAAAAGAAAATATAACCTAAATAAATATAAAACATATAATAGATCAAACTATTAGCTCCTATAATGTCAAAGAATATAGCGATTGCTTTTACATAAAGTAAGCCTAGTTGCATGATTATCAATAAGATAAACAAAGAAAATACAATGAACTTTTTGATCCAAGTATCATTCTTCTTACTTTTAGCTCCATTAAGATATACGCCAAAGATAAATAAGGCTAAGGCAGTAAAAATGACTAGCCAAGTGCCCTTAGAAGCAAAGAAGGCATAATTTTTAAATAAATATAAGCCTATAGAAGAAATGATGATAACGATAAGTGGTAATCCATAACGTTTCATATAATCACTCCTAAACTACTCTTGCATATCTATAAGCTAAATAAAGAGCAAAGATACGATAAGCAAGTGAGAATAATGAATCAGTACCATTACTAGCAATATTAGCTAATACATATGAAAGATCAAAATCATAAACAATAAGATCACATGATAAAATGACTATTAATGTTAAAACTACGGCTAATATTGAAAATTGAACCTGTACTCCTTTGCCAAAATATTGGATAGCATAACCAACGCCAAAACCGATAAGCAAATATGTGATATCAAAGAATACATGGAAAACCTTGATCAGCACTAATTCCAATATGATTGCAATGATAGTAGCTAATACACCAAATACAATTGCTTTAGAGAATCTTTGCTTTTTAGTCAAGGCTTGTTTGTTGAAAACATGTAGCATAAATATACCTCGCAAAAAATATTATACAACATTTGTAAAAATAATACTTTATTATTTCATTCGAGTTGTGTATAATAATACTGCTGTTGCAAAACAGGGACATTCTTCATTCTGATGATCACTGATCTTATCAAGATTTGATCAAAAGAATTAAAAATTTCTAAAAAAAGTTGTTGACAGTGGCCGGCATTAATGCTATTATATATGAGCATTGTGGTTATGGAGGTTTAGCTCAGTTGGGAGAGCGTTTGCCTTACAAGCAAAGGGTCAGCGGTTCGAGCCCGTTAACCTCCACCATTGTGCCGGATTAGCGCAACTGGCAGAGCAACTGATTTGTAATCAGTAGGTTGTAGGTTCAAGTCCTATATCCGGCACCATTTTTTTAGCAAAACGGGAGGGTAGCGAAGTGGCTAAACGCGGCAGACTGTAAATCTGTTCCCTATGGGTTCGGCAGTTCGAATCTGCCCCCTCCCACCATTTCTATTCGACGAGTTGTTGGGATGTAGCCAAGTGGTAAGGCACCAGACTTTGACTCTGGCATTTCGCTGGTTCGAACCCAGCCATTCCAGCCAGAATGACCCGTTAGCTCAGTAGGTAGAGCATCTGACTTTTAATCAGGGGGTCGGGCGTTCAAATCGCCCACGGGTCACCACTTATTTGCGGATGTAGTTCAATGGTAGAACTTCAGCCTTCCAAGCTGACTACGCGAGTTCGATTCTCGTCATCCGCTCCAAAAGAATTTATCAATCAGAAATGATTGCTTTTTTTGTCAAAAAGGGGTATGGGAAATCACTTTCGATGTTTCTTAGCGACTAACCGAAATATTTAGGGGCAATATTAGGGGATTAAGAAGAAATTTAGTGTATAAAAGCAGTCCCCTAAACTTTAAATTTTGGCTCGTCCCCTAAAGTAGCCCTAAAAATTAGTCTCCTAAAAAAACGAATACTCCTATTAGATAGGCTAGCCTATCTAATAGATTTTTTTGTCCTAAATTTTGTGTTTACTTAAGATAGAAAAATTATAGGGTTTGTTGTGATAGATTTCCCTATGTCTAAGAAATTAATTGAAAACTCCTTTACAAGTTAACTGTTATATTTGTAAAAAGAAAAAAGAACTTAACTATTCTTAGCATTAGTTCTTTCTGCGTTTTGTAAAGTGAGGAAATGAATGATGAAAAATAAGATCATTAAATTTGGAATTTTAGATGGATTATATTGGGCTTATTATGCAGTGTTTATTGGATTTTGTACGACCTATTTTCTTGAATATGGAATGACTACTACGGAGATGAGTTTGATCGTAGTCTTGTTTATGATATTTGCGATGATCGGCTCTTTCTTTTTTGGCAGTGTAAGAGATGCACTTAGAACTAATAAGAAAGTTTTTATACCACTACTTGTTCTAGTTACTATTGTTAGTATTGCTGAAATAATCGCATGTCAGAAAAATATGAGACTTTTATTTTTTATACATCCACTTTTAGCTTTCTTTGTTTCTTCATTAGGTACCTCTATTGATGTTTGGATGTTAAAGGAATTTGATAATGATGCTGATGCTTTTGGTAAAGCTAGAGCAGTGGGCTCAGTTGGATATGCTATTGTAATGCTCATTTGTTCAAAAGTATATGAGAAATTAGGTTATTCATATATGACTTGGATCTTAATTGTAACTACTATACTTGTTATTATTTCGGCATCATCTTGTGAAGAAACAAAGTTTTCATCTGTAACACGTACAAAACTTGATATATCAGCAACAAAAGAATTATTTAAGATACCTGATTATACGATCATGATCTTTATTTTGTTCTTTAGTGGTTTATCTACTACTTCAATAAGTAGTTTAAAAACAGTATTTTTGCAAGCAGTTGGAGGAAATGTTGCTACCTTGGGAATAGATTCATTTGCTGGTGTCATGGCTCAATCATTATTTATCTTTATTTCTGGTCAGATTAGTAAGATCAATGCTAAAACAAGATTATTGATGTCTACTATTTGTGTATTCTTTACTTTATTATTTAATCTTTTAGCTACTTCGCCATTTTTGATCATTTGTGGAACTGTGATGGCTAATATTTCTTATGGAATAATATTACCTACTATGAGAGAGATAACGGAGAGATCAGTTCCAGCTAAATTTACTAATGTTGCTCATTCTATTGGAGATATCATGTATGGAAATATGTGTGGAATCATTGGGCTTTCTTATAGTGGAATATTGATCGATAAGTATGGAACAAAGTCAATTGTAGTTTTAGGCTTGTTTATCATCATAATTCCATTTGCATTGAATTTACTATATTACAAAGTGGGAAAAAAGGAAAAAGTTACATGCTAGTAGGTATAGTAGGAACTGGTTTTATCAGTGAAATGTTTGTTGAGGCTTCAAAACAAACAAATATAGAAATTGTGGCTGTTTATGGTAGATCACTAGAAAAAAGTTTGGAATTTGCAAAAAAATATAATGTTAAAAGAGCATATGATGACTACTGTTCTTTTCTTGAGTGTGCTCAGATAGATACAGCTTATATTGCACTGCCTAATAGTTTGCATTATAAAT
>CAVCVO010000083.1:0-40535 GCA_963606005.1 Anaerovoracaceae bacterium | reverse complement strand
CTTTTTTAAGATTGTATTAAGAAAATGACTAATAAGTAAACTTTACTCATATAGATGTTATAATCATTTTAGTTACTGATCTAATCTAAGGAGTCATAAGAATGAAATTTATCAAGAAAAATCTATTTGTTATTATCGCATTAGTAAGTCTATTAGTTATATTTGTTACTTCAGGTACTAGAGATTGTGGTGGTTGGGGTAAGACTGCTTATCAAAGAACTGTACAAGCATTTGATGGTTTAAATGATAATGATTTAGAAAAGAAAATGTTAATTTCTTATAGTGATTCATTAGATGAAGATCAAAAATTCTTGTTTAATACTGCTTTTGGTGAGAAATTATTAAGCTACATGGATTTCAAAGTTGAAAGAGCAACAAGTGAATCCAAAGAAAAACTTAAAACTATTTGTAAAGTAACTGTAACGATCACTAGTGTCGATCTAAAAAATATACCAGGCATGTATGAATTGATTGCTGATAGTATGAATAAATCTGAGAGTGGAATACTTAATGACTTGTTAGTTAAAGCTGTTGAAAATTGTAAAGATGATAAAGTTAAGAGCAATGTTGAAGTGAATGCCTACCTTAATCCAGAACATAGTGCTTGGACTATAGTTATTGATAGTAATGTATTTGATGCATTATTTCCTAATTATGATGATTATGCTAATTGGAGATATGGGGAGTAATCCTTGTTGTTATGTTTTTATTCATTAGTTTTTAAATTAGTGTTTATTAATTGAAGAGGAGATTCTAGGCATATTTGAATAAAGAAAACTACAATTACCTACTCATGCAAAGAAAAACAGATAAAATATTAGAGAGCTCTAAATCAAATAGAGTCATAGGTATGGATTTTATGAATAACATTATTAAAAAATTTACAAAGAATATTTGGCATGATATATATATATATATTAGAAAATTTCTATTGTTGGAAGGTCAAATTGATATATATTATGATTATGGTTTGTTTGATAATGAATATACAGGTCGTAATAACTGCAATAATAACTTATATAAACTATCTATCTTTACAAATATAGAGGATACTTCTAATTGTATAGAAATTAAATTTTATAGTTGGTATAAAAAATATTCGTTTAGATTGATCACTTTATTTCTAAGTAAAAATCTTGATGACCTTCGTGGCAGCGTATATTATTCTAATGATAATTTTAATACGATTTTATTTAAGTTTATTCAGTTAAAAGCAATTGCAATTATGAAATAAGTATTCATAATTGCATAGATTTTCAAATATCTTCATCGAATCAATTGCATGAAATAGGCAACTTTTATTTAGAAAATACTGATGAATTATTCAATATTAATTTAAAAAAATTCAATTCTTGTAAAAATAATTTTTAAAAGAAAAAAGATAGTTTTTGTGTATGATTTTGGAGTATATAAAAATGATTTTTCAAATGTGAATAAAAATATTTTATTAAGTATATTTTTAAGTCTAGATGATACTGAAAAAGCAAGCCAATATATTAGAATTCTGAAAATCGGAAGAAGAACTCATCATTATATGTCTTCAAATGAAATACGAAATGATTTAAAGCAAGATATGATAATTGTAGATAATATTTATTATAGTAATATAGATAGCGATACATTACTAATTAAAGGTCATAATGATAGATTCAATTACGATATTACATTAATGTCATGTGAAAAAGTAGAAATTAAAAGATCCTGACTTGGATCTTTTAATAATTTAACTTGTTTTCTTTACCACTTATTAGTCTAACAATGTTATCTTTATGCCTATATGTTATGAATACAAATAGTAGTAATAATACTGCTGCTTTAGAAGCATCGTTAATTATGAAACGAGTAGTTATTACACTTGTTAAGACTGAAAGTATTGAAGCGAGTGAGACAAACTTTGTTATCTCTGATATTGCTACCCAAAGTAGTCCAGGTATTAAGAATATTAATAGGAATGATCTAAGAGAGCCTAATGATAAAGCTAACATGATACCAAAGGTTGTTGCTACTGCTTTTCCTCCTTTAAATCCCGCAAATATTGGATAACAATGACCGATCGCTACAAATATAACTGTAAATAAAGCTAATTGATAAGAGAATTTACTTTCAATCATGAACATGATAAATCCTTTAGATGCGTCTAATATTGCTACTAGGATTCCAACTTTTTTTCCTAAAGTCCTACCAACGTTGGTAGCTCCTAAGTTACCTGAACCATATTGACGAACATCTGTTTTGTAGAAAACTTTACCTATAACTAGTGCCCAAGGAATAGATCCTACTAGATAATTTAAAAGGGCAAAAAATACATACTTCATAAAATCACCGTGTCTATTATATAACAAAATGAGCCATTTATGGTATAATTAACTGTGAATTGAGGTGTTTTAATAGTGGCTGAGAAATCAAAAAAATACAATGAGGACAGCATTCAAATATTAAAAGGTTTAGAAGCGGTCAGAAAAAGACCTGGTATGTATATCGGTTCTACTGATCATTATGGATTACATCATCTAGTATGGGAGATATTAGATAATGCGATCGATGAAGCTTTAAATGGTTATGGTAAATGCATTAAAGTTACCATTGAGAAAAATAACGTCATCTGTGTAGAAGACGAAGGTAGAGGTATGCCTACAGGTAAACATGAAAGTGGTGTTTCCACTTTACAAGTAATCTTTACTGAGCTACACGCTGGTGGAAAATTCTCTAATGAGAATGGTTATAAAGTTGCTGGTGGTTTACATGGTGTTGGTGCATCAGTAGTCAATGCTCTGAGTAGTTGGTTAGAAGTTACAACTAACTATAATGGTAAGACTTATCGTATGCGTTTTGAAGATGGTGGTAGTAAGATCGGTAAATTAGAGGTATTAGGTACTACTAATAAAACGGGTTCAAAAGTCCGCTTTTTAGCTGATAAAAAGATCTTTAAACAGATTGATTATAACTATGCTACTATCGTTGAAAGACTAAGAGAAAGTGCCTTCTTGATGGATGGCTTAAAGATCATCTTAACTGATGAGAGAAGTGATTCAAAAGAAGAGTTTTGTTATGAACATGGTTTAGAAGCTTTTGTCAATTATTTACATGAAGATAAGAATACGATATCTCCTATCGTTGTTTTTAAAGGTGGTAATGACAAGATATCTGTTGATTGTGCATTCCAATATATTGATGGTTATGAAGAGAATACTTATTCATTTGTCAACCATGTAAGAACTGTTAACGGTGGTACTCATGAAGTAGGTTTTAAGAGCGCTTTTACAAAGTGTTTTAATGATTATGCTCGTACTTATGGTTTTATCAAAGAAAAAGATAAGAACTTAAGTGGTGATGATATTAGAGAAGGTTTAACTTGTGTCATTTCATGTAATATATCTGAAGATCTTTTACAGTTTGAAGGTCAGACTAAAGGCAAATTAGGAACACCTGAAGCAAGAGTTGTTGTCGATAGCCTTATTTCTGAAAAGTTAGCTTATTATCTTGAAGAGAACAAGGAGCTTACAAATACTTTAATAAGAAAGATGATCAAAGCCTCTCAAGTAAGAGAAGCTGCAAGAAAAGCAAGAGAAGAAGCACGTAATGGTAAAAAGAAAACTAAGGATGAAAGAGCATTAAGTGGCAAATTGACTGTTGCTCAATCTAAAGATTCCTCTAAAAAAGAATTGTTCTTAGTTGAGGGTGATTCTGCCGGTGGTTCAGCAAAACAAGGTAGAGATTCTTTCTATCAAGCAATATTACCTTTAAGAGGTAAAGTATTAAATACTGAAAAAGCAACGATGAATGACATCATGAAAAATGAAGAGTTATATACTTTGATCCATACTATTGGAGCAGGAGTTGGAGATAACTTTGATGTAGAAGAAAGTAACTACAATAAAGTCATCATCATGACCGATGCTGATACTGATGGTGCTCATATTCAAGTATTGTTATTAACTTTCTTCTATCGTTATATGAAACCGCTTATTGATGCTGGTAAAGTTTATGTAGCTTTGCCACCTTTATATAAGGTAAGTAAAGGAAAACAAGTCATTTATTGTTACAATGATGAACAATTACAACAAGCAAAAGATCAATTAGGTAAAGTAGAGATCCAAAGATATAAGGGATTAGGTGAGATGAATGCTGATCAATTATGGGAAACAACTATGGATCCAGCAACACGCACCTTAATTCAAGTAAAGATTGATGATAACTTATTAACTGATAAGAAATTTAATATCTTAATGGGTGATAATGCGACAGTTAGAAGAGATTGGATCGAATCTTATGTCACATTCACTTTAGAAGATGGTTATGTATTGGAGGGTAAGTAATGAAAAAGAATCAAGTTATAGTAGAAAATATCCAAACATCACCATTAGATGATCTTATCTCGGATAGATATGGTGATTATGCTAAATATATCATTCAAGAAAGAGCCTTACCTGATGCAAGAGATGGTTTAAAACCAGTACAAAGACGTATATTATATGCAATGTATAAAGATGGCAATACTAATGATAAACCTTATCGTAAAAGTGCAAAGACTGTAGGACTTGTCATTGGTAATTATCATCCACATGGTGATTCATCTGTTTATGATGCTATGGTCAGATTATCGCAACAATGGAAGATCAATTATCCACTAATTCAGATGCATGGTAATAATGGTTCTATTGATGATGATCCAGCTGCCGCTATGCGTTATACTGAAGCAAGACTTGCTGCTATTTCAACAGAATTATTAACTGATATTGATAAAGATACTGTTACTTGGGCTCCAAACTTTGATGATACAGAGAATGAGCCGACAGTCTTACCAGCTAAATTTCCTAACTTATTAGTTAATGGTTGTACAGGTATTGCTGCTGGTTATGCTACTAACATTCCACCTCATAACTTAAATGAGATCATTGATGGTACAATCTATCGTATCAATAACGAGAACTGCTCATTGGAAGATTTAATGGAAATTGTCAAAGGTCCAGATTTTCCAACTGGTGGTATCATTCAAGGTATTCAAGGCATTAAAGAGGCTTTTACTACTGGTAAAGGTAGAGTAGTAGTTAGAAGTAAGACTAATATTGAAACTGATAAGAATGGTACTAAACATATCATAGTCACTGAGATCCCTTATGAAGTCATCAAATGTAACATCGTTAAAAAGATCGATGATATTAGATTCAGTAAGACGATCGATGGCATAACTGATGTAAGAGATGCCAGTGATAGAAATGGTCTAAAGATCATCATTGATGTCAATAAAGATGCTGATGCCAATAACATCTTGAATTATTTATTTAAGAATACTGATTTGCAGATCTATTACAACTATAACATGGTCGCTATCGTTAATAATCGACCAATGTATCTAGGATTAGCTCAAGCACTGGATTCTTATATTGAGTATTACAAAGACTTTGTTTTGAAGAGAACTAAGTTTGAACTAGCAAAAAGAGAAAAGAGATGTCACATCTTAGAAGGTCTCATCAAAGCTGTTTCCGTACTTGATGAAGTCATTCAAATAATCCGTACTAGTTTCAATAAAGAAAATGCAAAGGAAAACCTAATAAAGAGATTTTCTTTCACTGATGAGCAAGCTGAAGCAATCGTCATTTTACGATTATATCGTTTGACTAATACTGATGTTTTGGAACTTCAAGATGAATATGATCAATTATTAAAAGAATTAAATGAATTAAAGCTCATAATTGATGATCCTAAAGAATTAGATAAAGTACTAGTAAATGAACTTACAGAAGTAAAAAATAAATATGGGCATGAACGTTTATCTGTCATTGAAAATGAGATACAAGAGATCAAGATCGATAAGGTTAGAATGATCGCTAGTGAAAGAGTTGTCTTGACTTTATCTAGAGATGGTTATATCAAACGTGTATCTTTACGTTCTTATAATTCATCTGAAGGGACTATCACCGGTCTAAAACAATCAGATCAACTTATCGGTTATATTCAAGCTGATACCGAAGATACACTTATCGCTTTTACGGAAAGTGGCGAATATGTTTGCTTACCGATCTATCAGATCGAAGAAGGCAAATGGAAAGACATAGGTACTCATATTTCCAAATATGTCAAAGTCAATAACTCAGAGAAGTTCATAAGTGGCTTTGTTGTTAAAGACTTTAATACTTATTGTTGGTTCATCACTTTATCAGATAGTGGTATGATCAAAAAGACAGATGTTTCTCAATGGCAATTACAGAGAACAGGTAAGAGTTCTATTGCGATGAATATCACTGATAAGGAAAAGATAGTAGCTGCTTTACTTGCTTATGATAATAGCGAAGTTAATATCGTAACAAGAAATGGCTATAATTTACGTTATTCGATCAATGAAATACCTAATGTTTCACCAAAGGCAAAAGGCGTTAAAGCTGTTAAACTATATGAAGATGATAAAGCTGTGTCAATGAGCATCATTGATGATACTAAATCAGAAATGGTCTATATTACTGAGAAAGGTAATTATAAACGTATCAAGATCAGCGATATCTCAGTTACTACAAGAGCTACAAAGGGATTACTTATCGCAAAACGTAATAAGAGTAATCCAGCTAATTTAAAATTATGTCTATCTGCTAGTTTAAATGATGATCTAAACTTAATGAATGAAGAGAAAGTGTTCGACATGAAAGCAAAAGAAATCAATTTATTAAATGCTGATGCTCGTTTCTCTTTAGCATCATTAGGTGAAGGATGGTATCATTTTAATGGATTACAGGAAGTCAAGATCATTGATATTCCTGAAGAAAAAGTTAAAAGTTATGAAGAGTTAACTTTGGAGGTATGATATGAAAAGTTTTATTAAAGTCATATTGATGATATTACTTTATCTATTTATTGGTGTAGCTGTTTTTGCTTTGATAACTTATTTTAAAGATATCAAGATCTTAAGTGATATCAATAAGCAATTGTACTTTGGTGCTGGCTCTGTTGCTTTAGCTATCATCGATCTGATCTTACTTTGGGGAAAAGAAGATAAAGATGAAGAAGACGCTGATGAAAATGATGCTGAAGTTGATGAAACTTCTTCTGATGAATTAAACGTTAATGATCAACAACTTAAACAAGAATATGAACAGTTAAAGCAAGAAGTAACGCAACTTAAGCAAGAGCAACAATCTGTTGAAGAGGATATAGTTGATGAATCAAATGCTGAACAATCAGATCAAGATATAAATGAGCATGACGAAACAGAAGAAGTTGTTGAAGATGATCAAGAAGTAGTCCTACAAAAAGCTAATGATGACACTCTTTATGATGTTTCTAATGATGAAAAAGATCAACAAGAACAAATGAATCAAGCACAGCTTGAGATAGCTGAAGAAGTAGAAAAACTGACTGACTCTGAAGAAGATGAAAATGAAGATTATCAAGATGCATTTGATCAACAAGAAGAATTAAGCGAAGATCAAGAAGAGATAAATCCTTTACCTCAAAAGATCAATGCTGATCTAACTGATACTCAGATCATGTTCATCAATAAATCGGATAATTCTTACATCAATGATCAAGGTTTGCCACAACTTAATGTTACTAAAGAGTTATCACAAGATAAGATAAAAACATATGAGAAGATCTATCAAAAGCAACAAGAGATCGATGAAGAAACGCAAAAACAACTTGATGAAGAGGAACAACAATATTTATTAGAAGAAAAATATGAAAATACTGTTCATATCTTAACAGTTGTAATTATCTTACTTGTTTTAGCTAATCTAGTATTTGGCGCTTATTACGCATATCTGAGGTTATTTTAATGGAAAAGAAATGTATTGGCTGTGGAGCTATTTTACAAGATAGTGATCCTAATGTTATTGGTTATGTTGTTAATTTAGAAATGGATTATTGCCAACGCTGTTTTAAAATGATCCATTATGATCAACATAAGGAAAATGATTTTAAACCTAATAATCAAGTGATCATTGATAAATTATCTAAATTAGAAGGTCAATTTGTTTGGATCATTGATATCTTTGATCTTGATAGTTCTTTAAATTCTGTATTAGCTAGTTTCTATAAAGAACATTCTTGTCATATCATCTTGAACAAATGTGACTTATTACCAGAAACGATAAACTATCAGAAACTGGCTAAATATGTCTTAAAAAGATTGCATTCGATAGGTGTTAACTCACAAGCTATCTTGACTAGAGGTGTCAATAAAGATTTTGTTGATAATTTTAAAAAGTATATTGTTTCTAATGAGAATATCATTGTAACTGGTCTGGCTAATGTTGGTAAAAGCACCGTGATCAATGAACTATTAGGAAAAGATGTCTTAACAACAAATAGATATCCTGCCACAACTATTGAAATGAATGAAGTATGCTTAAATGATCTAAATATCACTGATACTGTAGGTATTGTTAATGCTAGTTCAATGCAGTTATATTTAGATAATAAGCAATTAAAAAAGACGATACCTTTAAAAACTATCAAACCTACGATTTATCAGATCTATAGTGATCAATCATTTGCTATCGCTGGTCTTGTTAGGATCGATATTTTAACAGACAGGAAAGGAACAGTTGTTACTTATTTCTCTGATCAGTTAAAGATTCATCGTAGTAAGCAATCAAATGCTGATAATTTGTGGCAAAATCATTATGGTAAGGATTTATCGCCTATCATCAAGAAAGCTGCATTAAATGATTTTAAGAAAGTACATTTTACTCATAAAGGTAAAAGAGAATACTTTATCTCTGGACTAGGCTTTATAACAGTAGTCTGTCCAAAAGCTGAAATAGATATTTATGTCTATGAACCGATCATGATAAAAGAAAGAGAGGCTATGATCTAATATGTTAACTAAAAGCCAAAAGACTTATTTAAAATCACTAACAAATACCTTAAAACCGATCGTTATGGTCGGTAAAAATGGACTGACTGATACCCTCATCAATTCATTAGATGAAAACTTAACTGCAAACGAGCTTGTTAAGGTTTCTATTTCTGATACTTGTCCACAAGATGTTGATGAGATCGCCATTGAACTTGCTAGAGAGACTTCTAGTGAGATCATCTATAAGATTGGTCGTAAGGTAACTTTTTATAGACGTAATCTTAAAAAGAATATTATTAATTTGCCAAGATGAACGGACTATTTAAATCTAATTTTGATCCAATTACTAGTGATCATCTTAATTTAGCTAGTAAGATAAGAAAAGAAAAAAAGTTGGATCATGTATATTTCTATATAGAAAATAAAGATGGTCCAACTTATACTTGTCGTAAAGAAATGGTTAAAATGATGCTCTATTCTTATCGTAAGTTCTCTTTAATAGAAGAGATCAATGATAAAGAAGATTATTATTTGATCAATGATGATTGTGAATATTCATCAATAGAAGTTAGAAATGGTAATTTTGAAAAGATACCTAAGTTTCTTCGTAGTTACATCTTAGATAAGGGCTTATATAGTGAAAGCATCATTAAAGCTAAACTAAAAGAGAAGAGATATTTACATTGTTTATCTGTAGCTCAACTATCTAAAGAGATTGCTGAAAGTAATCATCTTGATGGTGATAAAGCCTATAGGATTGGCATCTTTCATGATATAGCGAAGAATTTATCAAAAGAAGAAAATGAATTCTATATCTCTATCAATGATGTTTATGAAAAGGATTATCCTATTGCTGTATGGCATCAATATATTGGCTATTATCTTTTAAAACGTTATTATTGTTGGAAAGATAAAGAAGCTTTAAAAGCCATAAGACATCATTGCTTAGGGGATGATAATAGTGTTTATAGTAAGATAATCTTTATAGCTGATAAATTAGATCCTTCTAGAGGATATGATTCATCTAAAGAGATAGAGTTATCTAAAAAAGATGTAAACAAAGGATTTGAAAAAGTAAAGCAACAAAATGCCGAATATTTAGTAAAAAAAGGAGTAAATGTATGATAGCAGTAATCGCCGCTTTAGAATGTGAAAAGCAAGCATTAGTCGATCTTTTAGAAAATAAACAAGAGATTGAAACAAAATTAGGAAAATATACAAAAGGTTATATCAAAGATCAAGAGATCTTAGTAGCTTTATGTGGAGTAGGTAAAGTAGCAGCAGCTATCACAGCTTGCTCGATCATTGAAAACTATGATGTAGAGGCTCTTATCAATATTGGTACAGCTGGAGGTATTAAAGAAGAAGAAAACGTTGGTGATGTACTTATCGCTGATAAATTAACTTATCATGATTGGGATTTATCATCATTTGATGGTAGCATGCCTTCATTTGCTTCTAATCAATATGTATTCTATTGCGATAAGGCATTAATTGAAAAAGCTAAGAGTATCTTAGAAGATGTTGATCATAATGTTTTTATTGCTCCTTTAGTATCAGGTGATAGCTTTGTCTGTTCAGAAGATAAGGTAGAATATATTCAAAAATACTTCCCTGAGACTTATGGTTGTGAAATGGAAGCAACTTCTATTGCTCATGTTTGCGATAGTTATAAAATTCCTTGTCTTATTATCCGTTCATTCTCAGATATCGTCATCAAGAAAGATAATAACTTAGATTTTGAAAAGTATAAAGTACTAGCAAGTCAGAGAGCTGCTGAATTCTTGAAAAAGTATTGTGAGAAATAGTAATTTAAAATAATTGTATGATAAAATAAAATTGAATAAAGGAAGTAAACAAAATGAGTGAAGTAAGGATCATAGAGATCAAAGAGAGTGTATTTGCGGATAATGATAAACAAGCAGATAAATTACGTACAGATTTAAAAGAAAAGAAAGTATTTTTGATGAATCTTATGTCTTCTCCAGGAGCTGGTAAGACTACTACTTTGATCAAAACAATAAACTTATTAAAAGATAAGTTAAATATTGGCGTAATGGAAGCTGATATCGATTCAGATGTAGATGCAAAAAAGATCGCTACTACATCAGTTAAGAGCATTCAACTTCATACTGGTGGAATGTGTCATTTAGATGCAGAAATGACTAAACAAGGTATTGAAGCATTAGGTGTTGAAGATTTAGATCTAGCAATACTTGAAAATGTTGGTAATCTAGTTTGTCCTGCTGAATTTGATACAGGTGCTTCTAAAAATGTCATGATCTTATCTGTGCCTGAAGGTCATGATAAACCATTAAAGTATCCATTGATGTTTCAAGTATGTGATGTTGTTTTGATCAATAAGATCGATGTTTTAGATTATTTTGATTTTGATATGGATAAAGTCAAAGAGTTTATCTTGATGCGTAATCCTAATGCTAAGATCTTTCCAATCTGTGCTAAGACTGGTGAAGGAATAGATAAGTTTGCAGATTGGTTATATCAACAAGTAAAAGATTGGCAAAAATAAATTTAATATATAAGGAGATAGTATATGAGTAAAAGAGAACTAGATAAGGAGTTATATCCTGATTATGTTTACCCTAGTTATAGCCCTGACCCTAACGAACCATTTCGTGAACCGATTGCTAAACTAGGTAAGAAGATAACTGACCGTATCCCCCAGAAATTAGGCTTAAAAAAGATCACTAGAGAAGATCCTGAATATTGGGGTTTAGCTGGTGTTCTTACTGATGAAGAAGCTAATCTAGCTCTAAAAATGGATGTTAGAAAGCCTAAGACATTAGATGAGATGGTAAAGATCTCAGGACTTGAAAAAGATAAGTGCGAAGCTTTATTAGAGGAAATGGCTCGCAAAGGTCTTTTAGAATACAATTGGGAAAACGAAAGTCACACTAAACAATATGTATTACCTATGTATGTGCCAGGATGTGCCGAATTCTTTAATATGAATGCTAGTGTTTTAAAGAGTAATCCTGAAATGGGTACTTTCTTTGAACATATGTCAAGACTACCTCTTGAAAAGATCACAGCTTTTGTACCAGAGGGTGGAGCAGGAATTGGCATGCACGTCATTCCTGTAGAAAAAGCTATTGAAATGAACAATGAATCAATCGATCTTGAGCATATTTCTTATTGGTTAAACAAATATGATGGTAAATATGCTGCTAGCCCATGTTCTTGTAGAAGATCTCGTTTGACTCATAATGAAGGCTGTGGCGATGATCCAGAAGGTTGGTGTATCGCTGTTGGTGATATGGCTGATTATGTTGTAGAAACTCAAAAGGATGGTAGATATATCACTAAGGAAGAAGCTTTAGAAATATTTAAGAAAGCTGAAGATAATGGTTTCGTTCATCAGATTACTAATATAGATGGGCAAAATAAGATCTTTGCGATCTGTAATTGTAATGTCAATGTTTGTTATGCTTTAAGAACTTCACAATTATTCAATACTCCTAATATGTCTCGCAGTGCATATGTTGCTAAAGTTGATCCTAGTAAGTGTGTAGCTTGTGGCAAATGTGTTGAATCTTGTCCTGCTGGTGCAGTTAAATTAGGCCAAAAGTTATGTGATAAACAAGGCTGTCAGATAACTTATCCTAGAATGCCATTACCTTCTGAGCAACCATGGGGCGAACATATGTGGTCACATAATTATCGTGATATCAATAGGATAAATTGTTATGATACTGGTACAGCTCCTTGTAAGACTGCTTGTCCTGCTCATATCGCTATCCAAGGTTATCTTCAACTAGCTAAAGAAGGTAAGTATGAAGAAGCATTAAAACTTATTAAGAAAGATAATCCATTACCGGCAGTCTGTGGTAGGATCTGTAATCGTAGATGTGAAGATGCTTGTACAAGAGCTACTATCGATAAAGCTATTGCTATTGATGATGTAAAGAGATTTATTGCGGAAAGAGACCTAAAAGCTGAAACAAGATATATTCCAACACCAATAGTTCCTTCATTAAAAGGTCATTTTGATCAAAAAGTAGCAATCATTGGTTCTGGCCCTGCTGGTTTAAGTTGTGCTTATTTCTTAGCTTTAACTGGTTATAAACCTACTATCTTTGAAAAGAATGAGCAGCCTGGTGGTATGTTACGTTATGGAATACCTTCATTTAAATTAGAAAAAGACTTATTAGCTGCTGAAATTGATGTCATCAAACAATTGGGTGTTGAGATCAAATGTAATGTTGAAGTAGGTAAAGATGTAACCATACAACAATTAAGAGATGAAGGTTATAAAGGCTTCTATGCTGCTATTGGTTGTCAAAAAGGTAAAAAACCTGGTGTAAATGGTCAAGATGCAAAAGGAGCAATCACTGCGTTAGAATTCTTAAAAGAAGTTAAAGATAAAGAATCTTATCCATTAGATGGTGATGTAGTAGTTGTAGGTGGTGGAAATGTCGCAATTGATGCTGCTAGAAGTGCAACTCGCTGTTGCAATTACAAAGTAAGTATGTATTGTCTAGAATCAAGAGAAGTCATGCCTGCAAGTGAGCAAGAAGTAGAAGAAGCTTTAGCTGAAAAAGTTGAACTTAACTGTGGTTGGGGTCCTAAAGAAGTCTTAGAAGAAGATGGTAAAGTAACAGGTATCATCTTAAAAAGATGTACAAGAGTTTATGATGAAAATGGTAAGTTTAGTCCAATTTATGATGAAGATGATACAGTTAAAGTTGATTGTAAACATGTTATCTTTGCAATCGGTCAAGCAATCGATTGGGGTCATATGTTAGATGGCATCGATATGAACTTAAGAAGTAATGGTGGAGCTATCGCTAATAAATTAACTTATCAGACTAATGTTAGTGATATCTTTGTCGGTGGTGATGTTTATACTGGTCCTAAATTTGCGATTGATGCTATCGCTGCTGGTAGAGAAGCTGCAATCTCATTACATAGATATGTTCAAGAAAATTGTACATTGACTATTGGTAGAAATCGTCGTGACTTTATCGCATTGGATAAAGATAATATCAAAGTGGAAAATTATGATACTACTAATAGACAAAAAGCTTCAGAAGTGAAAATAGATGATCAAGCTAACACATTTAGGGATCTATCTAATACTTTTACAGAAGAGCAGATCAAGAAAGAGACTTCTAGATGCTTATCTTGTGGTGCTTCAGTTGTCGATCCTAATAAGTGTATTGGCTGTGGTATCTGTACTACTAAGTGTATGTTTGATGCTATTCATTTAAATAGAGATTTACCAAATGCTTCCGTAATGCGTGCTTCTGAAGATAAACTTAAATATATCTTACCTAATATGGTAAAACAATCGATCAAAGTTAAGTTTAAGAAAGCTAAATAAAAAGTATGCATGAATTAAGTGTTACATTTTATATAATGGATCATTTAGAGAAAGTAGCAAAAGAGAATAATGCTACTAAGATCAATAAAGTCACATTAGAATTAGGAGAAGTTTCGACAGTGATAGAGTCTTATTTACAAAATTGTTGGAAATGGGCTTCACAGAAAAGAGAACTATTTACTGATTCACAACTTGTTTGTGAAAAGTTAGAAGCGATAACTTATTGTGAAGACTGTCAAAAAACTTATCCTACTGTACAGTATGGTAAAATATGTCCATATTGTCAAAGTGAGCATACTTACTTGATACAAGGCAATGAATTTAATATCAAAGAAATTGAGGTGGAATAAATGAAAAATGTTAATTTTACTGAAATAAAAGAATTGATTGAGAATTATAATAGTATAGTTATTTACCGTCATAAAAATCCTGATTATGATGCTTTTGGTTCACAATTAGGTTTAAAACATCTTATTTTAGATAATTATCCTAATAAAAATGTTTATACTTATGGCGATGAGATGATGAATAATCCTGATTTCTTAGAAAATATGGATTTTAATAAAGAGAATGTTGATCTAGATATCATCAAAAATTCTTTGACTATTTTAGTTGATACTTCTACTGATGATAGAGCTGATGATAAAGAGGCATGTTATAAAGAAGGCAAATGTTCTTTAAAAATCGATCATCATGAAAAGAGTGTTGAAACACCTGATTATGGCTATCTTGCTCCAAAAGCTAGCAGTTGTTGTTATATAATCACTAATTTAGCTTTTGAAAATAATTGGCAGATCAATAAAAAGGCAGCTGAGTATCTTTATGGTGGTATGAATACTGATACTGTTGGTTTTACAGTTGACTCAGTTAATGGCGATACTTTTAAAACAGTTGGTAGATTACTTGAATGTTGTAAAGAACTTAATATTGCTAGTGTTTGTCGTCATGTTCTTGATGTAAGAAAAGATGAATTTGAAGCTGAGACATTTTATCGTCAAAAATCTGTCTTTAAAGAAAATATCGCTTATTTCTATTCTACGAATGATGAAAGAAAGAAGTTTAATATCACTGAAGGGGAAGCAAAGGACTTTGTCAATATTTTTTCTAAGATCAGAAATGTTGATGATTATGCTTGCTTTATTGAAAAAGATGATGAACCTAACTGGTATTCAGTAAGCTTAAGAAGCCACAAACACAATATAAGAGATATAGCAGTTAATTATGGTGGTGGCGGACATGATAAAGCTAGTGGTATTGGTAGAGTATCTTATGAAGATACAGAAAGTATTATTAAAGATCTATTGGAGTTAAAATAAAAAATGACTGTTTCTATTTATAATCGGAGTTGTTATTCTTTGTTACAATCTGTAACTAAGGTTAGTGACTTGATAAATTACGCTATCAGAAATAAACATACCGCTATAGGCATCTGTGAAAAGAACAACCTATTTTCAGCGATGTATTTTTATAGCGAGTGCAAGAAACATAATATCAAGCCTTTGATCGGAATGGAAATTGAGATTAATTTTGCTGATAAAGTATTTCCTGTCCTTTTATATCCGAGAAACAACTCTGGTTATATAGAACTAATTAAGTTTACCAATAATAAAGATCTCTTTACTTTAAAAGAGATTGTCGGATTATCAAGTGATATATTAGTGATAATACCACCTGATTCTTTCCTTTTGCATTTATTACAGAAGAATGACAGTGAATCAGTTGATAAGATCATTAGTAGATTACCTGATAATTTTTATGTTTCTATTGCCAGTAACAATAAAAGTAATTATTTAAGATACAATGAAAAATTAACTTATTATATTGAGCGTTATTCAAAAAAAGCATTAGCGATCGATCTAACTTTATATCCTACTGAAGCAGATATGACCGCTTATAAATGTTTACTTGCTATTGATAAATCGGTTGATATCAGTGATCCTACTTTATTTGTTCGTACATTAGCTTACTTAAAAGATGAAAGTGAACTAAATGATTTATTTGATAAGAAATATTTAGATAATACTGACTATTTTGCTAGTCTAATAGATCTTAGAATAGATGAGTTAAAGAGCGAGTTACCTGCTTATAAATTAGAAGATAAAAATATTTCTTCTAAAGAATATCTTTACAAATTATGTTTAGCAGGTTTAAATAAACGCTTAAATGGTAAGCAAAATGATATTTATTTAAAAAGATTAAAATATGAATTAGAAGTTATCTGTAGGATGAACTTTCAAGATTATTTCTTGATCATTTATGATGTCATTTTATATTGTGTGAGAAATGATATCTTAGTTGGTCCGGGAAGAGGTTCGGCGGTAGGTTGTTTGGTTGCTTATTGTTTAGGCATCACTCATATTGATCCAGTAAAAAATGATCTTTACTTTGAAAGATTTTTAAATCCTGAAAGGATTTCTTTACCTGATATCGATATTGATTTTCCCGATGATAAAAGAGAAGAAGTTATAAAGCATGTCAGTGATAAATATGGACAAGATAAAGTTGCTCATATCATCACATATAATACTTTTCAATCAAAAGCGGCTATAAAGGAAATAAGTAAGGTCTTAAAAAGTGATCAACATTATGTTGATATGTTACTTTCTTGTATCACTGATCCTAAAGATAGTCTAAAAGAGATCTATGATAAAAATAAAAAGTTTAAATCTTTAGTTGAAGCAACAGATAAGAATAAATTACTATTTGATACAGCTTTAAGAGTAGAAAATTTGCCAAGATATGTGTCTTTGCATGCTGCTGGTATTGTATTAAGTAATAAGCCTTTAATGGATGTAGTACCGGTAGTAGAAATTGGTGGTGAAACTACTGTAGCTTATACAATGAATTATCTTGAAGCACTAGGGCTTATCAAGATCGATTTTTTAGCCTTAAGAAACTTAACGATCATTAAAACGATCAAAGATAATATTGACACTAAGCTTGATCTATATAAACTACCACTTGATGATGAACCAACTTATGCATTATTAAGAAAAGGTTATAGTCTAGGTTTATTTCAATTGGAATCTAGAGGTATGGTAAAACTACTAAAAGATATTCAAGTTAAAAACTTTAGAGAATTAGCTACCTTGATCGCTTTGTATCGACCAGGTCCAATGCAAAATATTGAGCAATATCTTTCAAATAGAAAAAAGAAAGAAATTAACTATATCCATGAAGATCTAAAAGATATCTTAAAAGATACTTATGGCATTATTGTTTATCAAGAGCAGATCATGGCTATTTCGCGTAAATTTGCTTCTTTTACATTGGGTAAAGCCGATATATTAAGAAAAGCTATATCAAAAAAGAATGTTGAGCTAATGAATAGTTTAAAGAATGATTTCATTAATGGTTGTTTAAAAAATGGTTATAGCAAAGAAGTGGCTGAAGCAATCTATCAATTGATAGAGAGATTTGCGGCTTATGGCTTTAATAAAGCTCATAGTTATGGTTATGCTTTTATATCTTATATCATGGCTTATCTAAAAGCACATTATCCTAGCCAATTTTATTGTGCTACTTTAAATTCAATTAGTGGTGATCGAAATAAGATCATTTCCTTGATAAGTGAAGCAAAGCAAAGTGGTATCTCTTTTAAGAAAGCTCATGTAAATTATTCAGAAAGTAGTTTTACTACTGAAGATAAAACTATCATTTTTGGTTTAGCATGTTTAAAAGATATCTCTAAGAATATTTCTGAAAAGATCATTAAAGATCGAAATGAAAAAGGCATTTATATAAATTATTTTCAATTTGTTGGTCGGGCTACTTTATTAGATATATCTGACAAAGATATCATTTCTTTGATTGAAGCAGGTTGCTTAGATGATCTTGGCTATAATCGAGCTACGATGATCAATAATTTAGAAGAAACAAAAAGATATACTAAATTGATCTATAAAGTTGATGGTAGTTTTGATGAATCTTTAGCCGAGAAACCACTATTAGATCTTTATTCAACTAACAAATTAAATGAGTTAGAAAAGGAGATCTCTTATTATGGTTTAAGCTTTGATAATTCATACTTAAATACGATCAGAAAAAAATATCCACGTTGTGCTTATACTACAAGTGATATTCGTGTGGATCAATCTTGTTGTATGATTTTAAAGATTGAAAATGTAGATGTTAAGAAAACAAAGACTGGAGATAAAGTTGCTTTTGTTTCAGCAAGTGATGAATATGGAGCAATAGAGCTAGTAGTATTCGCAAAAGAATATGCACAATTTGCTTATTTGTTAGTAAAAGATATTATAATATACGTAGAAGCAAAGAAATCTAGCAAAGGTAATTTTATTGTTTCTAGTATTAAACGTCCGGAGGTGTGATATGGCAACTATATTAGTAGTAGATGATGAAGTGATGATAAGAGAAGTCATCAGAGAATATGGAACTTTGTATAACTATAAAGTTTTAGAGGCTCAAGATGGTCTAGAAGCACTTGATGTCATTAGAAAAAATAAAGTTGATTGTGTGATATTAGATATCATGTTACCTAATATGGATGGTTTTACTACTTGCAAGAGATTAAAAGAGATAGCTGATATACCAGTCATCATGTTGTCTGCTCGTGTTAGTGAAGAAGATAAACTATTAGGTTTTAATATGGGCATAGATGATTATGTAGAAAAACCTTTTTCGCCAAAAGTATTAATGGCAAGAGTTAAAGTTGTCATTGAACGTAATAATAGTTTAAGTAGTAATGGTAGTAATATCATTAAATATGAAGGCATTGAGATTGATACTGTTGGTCATACTTTAAAAATAGATGGGGAAGAAATACATGTAACAAATAAAGAGTTTGATTTATTAATATATTTCTTACGTAATTCTAATATGGCTATTAGTAGAGAAATACTATTAGAAAAGATCTGGGGTAATGATTCTGATGTTTTTGATCGAACTATTGATACACACATCAAGATGTTAAGAAAGAGTTTGGGCAAATATGGTGATAAGATCACCACTGTAAGAGGAGTTGGCTATAAATTTGAAAGATAAATTTTTTAATTCGTTAAAGTTTCGTAGTTGGTCATATTTTGTGCTGTTTGCTCTCAGCATCCTTTTATTATTGGAATTTTTCCAGATCATCTTGATTGAACCTTCTTATCTTAATACTTTAAAGAAAGAAATAAAGACCTATACCAAGAATATATCTGAACTTTACTTTAAGCCTACAGAAGATGAAGAAGCATTAAAATTAAAACATTCAGATATGTATTCTTTGACTGTCAGTAATAATGCTTGTGTCATCATCTACGATAAAACCAAAGGTACAACTTCTTTAGCATATGATGCTTTAGGTGAAAGTGGTTGTGCTATTTATCGTGATTCAACTGTCAATCAAAAATTTATTGAAGATATGGATAATAGTGAAAGTGATGAGATTTTAGAACAAGGTCAGTTTATTGAATTATCAAGTCAAGATGTCATGGTCTATGGAAAGAAATTCACTAATGAAGAAAATGAGTATTACATCATCGCTAATATAACTTTACAATCACTCAATACATTATCTAAAACGATCCAAGGACAGTTTGTTTATATATCTTTATTAGTATTAGGATTATCACTTATTATCTCTATTTTATTTAGTAATTTTATCACTGTGCCTATTGTACAAGTAAAACAAGAAGCAAAAAAATTATCTTATGGAAATTATGATATCCATTTTGAAAACTTAGAGATCAATGAAGTTAAAGAGCTAGCTGAAACCATTGAAGTAGCAGCACATGAAATACAAAAAGTTGAACTTGCTCGTAATGAATTATTAGCCAATGTCTCTCATGATCTAAAGACACCATTAACGATGATCAAGGCTTATGCAGAAATGATCAAAGATATCTCTGGAGATAATAAAGTTAAAAGAAATGAACATTTAGATGTTATCATTTCAGAAACTGATTCATTAAATAACTTAGTAAAGGACTTGTTAAACTTATCAAGACTTCAAGCAGGAGCAATGTCGATTAATGTTGCACCGTTTGATCTAACTGGTCTAATCAATGATATTGCTAATCACTTTAGACCTTTATGTTCATCAGAAAATGTTAAGTTGATCGTTGAATGTGAGCCTGAGTTAGTAGCTTGTGCTGATATCAGTAGGATAACAGAAGTAATGAATAATTTCTTATCCAACGCTTTAAAACATTATGGTGATGATAAACAGATTATTGTTAAGGCATTTAGAGTAAATAAAGAGAAACTAAAGATAGAAGTAATAGATCATGGTACAGGTATCAGTAAAGAAGACCTTCCTAATATCTGGGATAGATATTTTAAGATCGATAAATCTTATCAAAGATCTAAAACCGGTACTGGATTAGGATTAGCGATAAATAAAGCGATATTTGAAGCACATCAAGTTGACTATGGTGTTGAATCACAAAAAGGCAAAGGATCAACATTCTACTTCGAATTAGCTAATGCTGAAAATAATGATCAACAATAGAATGGAGTAAGTTATGAACATCACAGTATATTTAGGAGCATCATTTGGTAATGATGAATCCTTTAAAAAATCAATTATAGAATTAGGTAAATGGATTGGTGAAAGTGGCAATAGACTAATATATGGCGGCTCAAAAGTAGGTCTAATGGGATTACTAGCTGAAAGTGTATTAAATGCAGGTGGAGAAGTGATAGGAGTAGAACCACAATTTTTTATAGATGCTGTTGTACAACATGAAGGATTGACACAACTTATCGTAACAAAAGATATGTCAGATAGAAAAGCTAAAATGATAGAGTTAGGTGATGCTTTCATTGCTTTCCCTGGTGGAACTGGTACACTAGAAGAAATTAGTGAAGTTATGTCAAAAGTTTCCCTTAAACAATT
Organism: Anaerovoracaceae bacterium; assembly: GCA_963606005.1. GTDB lineage: Bacteria > Bacillota_I > Bacilli_A > Erysipelotrichales > Erysipelotrichaceae > UBA1783. Next base: position 19,559 of record CAVCVO010000083.1, on the reverse strand, counting down.
AGATGCACCATGTATCATCTATAACTTAAATGGTTATTATGATGATCTAAAAGCTTTATTAGATCATATGATAGATATGGGATTATCTACTAAGGAAAGGTTACAAGGAGTATATTTTGTAAGTGATCTAAAACAGATAAAAGATATACTTTTATAAATGAGTATGAATTAAGTGGTGATAAGATCTTATCTGAGAAAAGAGAAAGTGGTCAAACAGATGAAGTGTATTATCTAACATATGAATATGATTCTTCAGGACAGATAGTAGGGTTTGTATATAGTAGAACAACAGATATTTCCTTGATCACTGGTGAAAGAAGCTTATCAACATCAACAAAGTATACAGATTTAAAGAATGCATTAGGGGATATAGTAGGTATCATAGATGAACTAGGACAGTTGAAAGCAGAATACCAATACGATAGTTATGGAAATTGTACAGTCATAAATCATGGTAGTACTACTATTGGAGATCAATCCATTTAGATATAGGAGTTATTACTATGACACAGATGAAGGGTTTTATTATCTAAATAATAGATATTACGATACAAGTATTGGTAGATTTATAAGCAAGGATGATATAGAGAATATTGATCTAACTTCAACTGATATCAATCTATATGTTTATTGTAAAGATAATCCTATGAAATATGTTGATGAGAATGGTAAAGAAGCAGTAAGTTTAGCAATACAACTAGGTGTGGTATTTGTATTATCCTTCTTAAGTCAAATTCCTGCATTGATGAGTGGAAGAACAGATTTAAAGGAAGCTTTATTATCTTTACTAATGTCTACTGCCAGTTATGCATTTGGGTGGTATATTTGGAAAGTTAGTAACATTATATTGCTTTTTGAAAAAATTGATTACATTTGGTGAAATACTTAACTCTAGTAATAGCCTCCTTTACACATCAATCTTTTCTATTACTTTAATGGACTTAGTTGTTATATTAATTGGTGTAACTATCTTCTGTTTGTACAAAGCTATATACTATATTAAGAATGATTTATCTTCACTAAAGAATAATGTTGATCCTAGAAAAATATATAAAATAGTAGCATATGTATATTGGTTAATGCCTTTAATGTTATTACTTTCTATAATCTGTTTTTTATACATTTTAGATGTGCCATATGGATTTTTGAAGTATTACATCTGCTTATTTATTAGTTTTTTGATCAGTAGCATTGTTTATTATGTAATCTATTTTTCTCAGAAGAGTAAAGGCACTATATGATATTTTTCGTATATCATTGCATTAGCAAATTTCTTATAACCAATACTATCAGCAAGATTAATTGAAGCCAAATTATCTGCATCAGTTTCCCATTGAGGTACAATGCCTTTTTGTAGTAATTGATGGGTGTTTAAGGCTACACACTTTTTAGCAAATCCTTTTTTAAGGTGTTGAAATACCAGTATGTTGTATCTTATTTTCTAAATAAGCCATATCAGGGGCATCACTTACTGAAACTAATTGATCATCGATGAAATAGCCAGTAAAATTACCTAACTTGCTTTCATAATAATCTTCTAGCCATCCATTTGGATCACTATCAGGATTATCTAAGAAAAAAAATCTTTATATTTACTTGCATAAGTAACAATGCATTTATTATCTTTGATAAGAGTGTAGATAGTAAACTTACCACTATAACCTTTAAGTTCTTCATTTCTTTTATCATCACAAACTAATGTGATGCCACTATTAAGTTTTTTTAAATCAAAGCAAGTAAATTGACTGTAATATTGAATAGTGATATCTTCTATTTCTTTAATAGTAAGTTTCATATGAATACTCCTATGATCAACTAGATTTTAGAACTATAGTCAAGACTACACCAATAGTAAAATAATCACACAATGAATATTGTTGTGATATAATAATTAACGGTGATTATAAATTATGAAGATTATTATTGCGACCGGAGGAACAGGTGGACATATCTATCCGGCAACAGCATTAGCTGATACACTTATTAGAGACGATAAAAGTAACGAAATATTATTTATCGGTAATTGCGATAGAATGGAGTCAACAGAGATACCCAAGTTAGGATATCGTTTTATTGGTATAAAAGCTGCTAAGTTTAATTCAAATAAACATAAACTACAAGCTGTTAAAACATTATATAAGGCTTATAAAGAATGTATAGGAATCTTAAATAACTTTAAACCCGATATCGTTATTGGCTTTGGGGGTTATGTTACCGTACCAGTGATCATGGCTGCTGTTAAATTAAAGATCAAGACACTTATCCATGAACAGAATTCCTTACCAGGACTTGCTAATAGGACATTAGCTCATTTTGTAGATAAAGTTATCATCTGTTATCCTTCTGCTAAGAACTCTTTTCCAGCTAGTAAAGTTGAATTACTAGGTAATCCAAGAGAGAGTAGTGTTTTAACTTTTGTTAAAGATCCTCACATCTTAGAACAATTTGGTTTTGATTGTTCGAAAAAGACTTTACTTATTGTCATGGGCTCATTAGGTTCAGCTACTGTAAGTGAAAAGATACTAGCTGTTTTAGAAAATATGAAGAGCAAAGATTACAATGTTCTTTTTGTTGCTGGCAAAAATAATTATCAACATGTAATGGATAATTTTACTTGTAGCGACAATGTAAAAGTCGTTGATTATATTGATCAATTTAATATTGCAGGTAACTGCACATTAGTTATGTCTCGTGGAGGAGCAACTAGTGCTTGCGAATATATGGTATTAGGTATACCTACTATCATTGTGCCTTCACCATTTGTTACTAACAATCATCAATATTACAATGCAAAAGAAATGTTTGAACAAGGAGCAGCTTGCTTACTTGAAGAAAAAGATCTTAATGTAGAAAATACTGTCACTTTGATCGATTCACTTATCAATGATGATGAAAAATTACAACAGATGTCATCAGCTGCTAAAAAGATGAGTCATCCTAATGCTGCTTATGATCTGATCAATGTCATCAAAAGATTGGTAGGTAACAAATAATGGACAATAACATCTTAGATTTATTGAAGCCTTATGGTGAGATCCAAGAAAATGTCTCTTTTAAGACTCTTACAACTTTTAGAGTTGGAGGAATCGCTAAAACAGTCATCTATCCTAATGATAGTTTTTCTTTGATATCGATCATTAAAATACTTAAGGACAATGATTGCGAATATAAAATTTTTGGAAACGGTTCAAATATCTTATGTTCAGAAGATGAATATGATGGATTTATCATCAGACTTAATAGAACGATGAATAACTTTTTCTTTGATGAAGATTACTTAACAGCGCAAGCAGGTTGTTCTATCATAAATTTATCTTATCAGGCTATGAAAAACTCTTTAAGTGGCTTAGAATTTGCTAGTGGAATTCCTGGTACTTTAGCAGGTTGTATCTTTATGAATGCCGGTGCTTATAAAAGTGATATGAGTAATATCATTGAAGAGGTAGAAGTATTAGTAGATGATAAGATCATTTGGTTAAATAACAAAGAATGTGATTTTTCTTATCGTCATTCTATTTTCTCAGCTCATCCTGATTGGATCATCATATCTGCTAAGATACGTTTACATAAAGGTGATCAGCAACAGATTTCTGAACTAATGAAAAATAGACAGGAGAGAAGGATGGCCACTCAACCATTAGAGTATCCAAGTGCTGGTTCTACTTTTAGAAATACCGAAGAACATTTTGCTTGGAAACTGATTGATGAAATAGGTTATCGTGGTAAAAAGATTGGTGGAGCACAAGTTAGTGAAAAACACTCTAACTTTATCATTAATGTAGATAATGCTTCGGCTGATGATATCATCAAATTAACAGATGAGATCAAAAGAGAAGTTAAAGATAGATTTAATGTTGATATGATCATGGAAGTGGAGAAGTTCAATTGGAAACAGTAAGTTCTTCGGGATTCATTGAAAGAGATGTTCCAAAAAAGAAAAAGAAAAAGCTTAGTAAGATAGGAAAGATCGCTATCTCTTTAGTCTTGCTAATTTTTACTTTGATCATATTATTTGTTCTTACACGTAAAGTGAACAGCATTAAGATTGAAGGTAATGATCTAGTAAGTGATGAATATATCTTAGAACTATTAGATCTTAATGATAATTCAACAATATTTGATGGTTATAATTTTGTTAAGATATCTCAAGCAAAGAAAGATAAATTAATAGATGATATTGATGTTAAGATCAACAAAGGAAGATTATTAGTAGTTACTGTTAAAGAAAATAAACCAGTTGGTCAAAGAGTTATTAATGATAAAACTCAACTTATCTTAGCTAGTGGTGATATTGTTGATTATCAATCTGGAAGTATCAAAGATCTTACTTTATTGCCTTACTTTGTCGATATTGATGATGAAAAAACAAGTAAGATCGCACTAAAATTTGCTCAATTAGATAATGATAACCTTTTCAGGATCAGTGAGGTGCACGATTTATCTTTTACTTATGATGATGACATGGTAAAATTAGTAATGGACGAAGGCTATTATATTTATTCTTCACTTGAGGGAATAACTTATGTAAAAAATTACTTGCAGATAATCGCCAACGACCAAAACGACAACAAATGTATCTTGATAATGGAACAATACAACAAAGCAATTAAAATGGATTGTTCGGAATTAGAAAAATATGAAGTTGTTCAAAATGAGGAGGAATAGCTTATGACAATGAAGAAGAATACAAATCTCGGTGATATTAATGTTACTATCGATGCAATAGCATCTTTGACTGGGGCAGCAGTAAGTGAATGTTATGGTGTTGTAGGTATGGCATCAAAACAGTTTTTCCGTGATGGGATCGCAGTTTTATTAAAACAAGACAACTACTCTCGTGGTATTGTTGTAAGACAAACAGATAAAGGGATTGAACTTGATATCTACCTTATCATCTGCTATGGAGTTAAAGTTATCGAAGTAGTCAGTGAAGTACAGAAAAAAGTTAAATATGAGTTAGAAAATGCTTTAGATGTAGAATTTTCTGCTGTCAATGTTTATGTTCAAGACATCAAAGTTATCGATTAGGAGTTAGATTTGTATGAATGTTTTAGATTGTAATACCTTTAAACAGATGTTGGTCTCTGCAGCCAACAATCTTGACAACAACTATGAAGAGATTGACAAATTAAATGTCTTCCCAGTGCCAGATGGAGATACTGGTACTAATATGAAGATGACTTTTGTTGATGCAGTTAAAGAAACAAGTGTTTATCTTAATGACTATATTGGCGATACTGCTAAATATTTAAGTAAGAGAATGCTTATGGGAGCAAGAGGCAACTCAGGCGTTATCCTATCACAGATCTTCAAAGGCTTTGCGAATGCATCTGTTGGATTACAAAATATTGATGTAGCTCAGTTTTCAGCTGCATTAACTAATGGTGCTAAAGTTGCTTATAAAGCTGTCATGAGACCAGTAGAAGGAACTATCTTAACAGTTGCTAGAGAAGTTGCAGAAGCTGCAGAAGATTATCTAAAAGATCATAGTGATTGTTCTTTTAAAGAGTTCTTTGATCACATCGTAATTGAAGGTGACAAATCTTTAAACAATACGCCTAATCTACTTCCTGTCTTAAAAGAAGTTGGTGTAGTTGATTCTGGTGGAAGTGGTTATATGTGTATCTTAAAAGGAATGCAAGCTTTCATCAATGGAACACCAATTGAAGTTAAATCAAAAGATGACAAGGAACATGTTTCTGAAGGATTCTGTGTAGAGATAGTAGTAGAACTTGATGATTACTATAAGAAAGAGTTCAACAAAGATAAACTTAATAAATCATTAGGTAGGACTTGTAATGATATCAAGATAAAGCGTGATGATGATAAAGTCTTATTACATGTTCATACTAAAAATCCTGGTGACATCATCAATACTTGTCAGAGATTTGGTGAAATGACTACTGTAAAAGTTCAAAACTTATCACAAGAAGTAACAGAATTATTAGACTTTGAAGAGAAAAAACAAGAAGCAATGAAATATGCGATCATCACAGTATGTAATGGTGATGGCATTAAAGAATTGTTCAATAAATATGGTGCTCATTATGTGATCAATGGAGGTCAGACAATGAACCCATCTACTCAAGATTTTGTTAAAGCAATCGATAAGATCAATGCGGAAAACATCATCATCCTACCTAACAATTCCAATATCATCTTAGCTGCTAATCAAGCTAAAGATATCATTGAGAATAAAAATGTCATCGTTTTAGAAACTAAGAGTATACCACAGGGCATTACAGCATGTATCAATTTCAATAATGAGGATTCATTAGAGAATAACCTTGATAACATGAAAGAAGCCATTGGTAATATAACATCTGCTTCGATCACTACAGCTATTAAAGATTCGCTTTATAATGGCATTGAGATTAAGAAAGATGATTATATGGGTATCATGGAAAAAGAGATAGTTGTCTGTGGTAAAGAACTACAAGAGACAACTAAGAAACTTATTGATTCATTATTTAATGATGATGCAAGTTATCTAACCTTGATCTATGGTAATAGTATTTCTAAAGAACAAGCTGAAGAGATTTTAGATTACGCTAGTGAAACTTATGATCTTGAAGGTGAAGTTGTCGAAGGAAAACAAGAACTATATCAATACATAATAGGATTAGAATAATATGGAAATTAAATTAACTCCTAAGAAAAGAGAAGCATTAGAAAAGTTAGGAATGAATACTGTTAGAGATATCTTATTGTATTATCCTAGTAGATATGAAGTGATCCAACCAGTTAAACCTTCTGAAGAAAAGATTGATCAACAGGTGATCATTGAAGGGATGATATCTTCAAAAGTGCGTGTTTCTTACTACGGAGTTAATAAAAGTGTCATTAATTTCGATGTAGACAGCGGTGAAGATATCTATCATATCACCGCTTTTAATCAGCCTTGGTTAAATAAAAATAGGTTAGGTGAAACTCTTACTATCATAGGTAAATATCAAGGTAAAAATAAGATAATGTCTACTAAGATCAATAAAATACCTTTAAAAGATCAGATTGGCATTAAAGCTGTATATAATCTAAAAGGATTAGTCTCTGATAAGTATTTTTCTAGTCTTTTAGATCAGATATTTGATACTTATAAAGATAAGATCATAGATTTCATTCCTGAATATTTAAAAGAAAAATATGGTTATCTTAGTGAATATGATGCTTTAAAATATATCCACAAACCAGAAAATGAAGATCAATTAGAAAAAGCTCTCAATACTTTAAAATATGAAGAGTTCTTACAATTTAATTTAGTTATGGCTTATCGTAAGAAAGAAAACATCAACACTGATAAGAGCTTTATTAAAGAATTTTCACAAGAAAAATTAAATGAATTTATAAATTCGTTACCTTTTAAATTGACTGACCAACAACAGTTAGCTTTAAACGATATTTTGCAAGATCTACGTTCTAACAAGCAAATGGCTCGTTTATTACAAGGAGATGTTGGCTGTGGCAAGACAATTGTAGCTTTTATAGCCATGTATGCTTGTTCTCTTAGTGGTAAGCAAGCTTGCATGATGGCTCCTACTGAGATCTTAGCAAAACAACATCATGAAAACCTAAATAAGTTTTTTAAAGATTTTGAAATTGAAGTAGCTGTCTTATATGCTGGTCAAAATACATCAGAAAGAAAAGAAAATCTAGAAAAAATAAGTAGTGGTAAAGCAAAATTAATCATTGGTACCCACTCATTATTTCAGCAGTCTGTTAACTTTAATGATCTTGGTCTTATCGTTACGGATGAACAACAAAGATTTGGCGTTTTACAAAGGCAAGCATTATTAGATAAAGGGGCTTATTGTGACATTTTACTTATGTCAGCTACTCCAATCCCAAGAACATTAGCTAGTAGTCTTTATGGAGATCTTGATGTCTCAACTATTACTACTAGTCCTAATAAAGCCAAAAAGATCCATACAATCCTTATCAAAGAAAATGGCTTTTTCAATAAGATCAATGAGATAAATAAACTCTTAGAAGAACACAACCAAATGTATATTGTTTGTCCTTTAGTAGAAGATAATGGCGATACTACAAGAAATGTAAATGATATCTATAAAAAACTAAAAGAGTATTTTGAGCCTAAATACAAAGTAGGTCTTTTACATGGACAGCTAGATAGCCAAAAGAAAGCTGAAATACAGAAAAGGTTTGCTGATGGAGAAATTGATATACTAGTATGTACAAGTATCATAGAAGTAGGTATTGATGTTAAAAGAGCTAATGTAATGATCATCTACAACGCTAATAGATTTGGTCTTTCTCAACTTCATCAGTTAAGAGGAAGAGTAGGCAGAGGAGAAAAAGAAGGTTATTGTTACTTACTTACTGATTCTAAAGATGAACAAGCTTTAGAAAAATTAAATGTATTAGTTGAAAATACTGATGGTTTTAAGATCTCTTACTATGATCTAATGCTCAGAGGTCCCGGTGATATCTTAGGAGTAAGACAAGCTGGTTTGCCTACTTTCACATTAGCTAATGTTGTTAATGATAATCAATTATTACAACAAGCACGCATTGATGCTCTTGAGATCATTGCTAACATAGATAAGTATCCACTTATAAAAACTTATTTAGAAAATAAGGGCGATACTTATCAAAACAGAGTATAATATTTATACAAATGATAGATTAATAGAATCAGGGGAGGATAAACATGACTATATATAGTTGGTTAAAAGATAAATATGATATTGAAATAAAAGATAAATCACTAATGGAAGATGCTTTTACGCATGCTTCTTATCTAAATGAGACTAAAAGTAATAACCATTGTTATGAAAGATTAGAATTTATGGGTGATGCTGTAGTAGAAATCTGGGTTTCTGATAAATTATTTAAACATGTACCTGAGATTCCTGAAGGCAAGATGACAACAATGAGAGCCCAACTTGTTTGTGAAAAGTCATTAGCTGATTTTATGCGTAAATTAGGCTTAGCTAAATATATAAGACTAGGAGCAGGTGAAGAAAAAGCCGGAGCAAGAAATCGTAATTCCTTATTAGCTGATATATTTGAATCTTTTATCGGAGCTGTTTATTTAAATTGTGGTATGGAAGCTGTCGATAAGATATTAGAAGATACAATAGATATAGTTGAGCATCCAGAACTTACTGGAGTAGTAGACTATAAGACTCAACTACAAGAATATGTGCAAGCTGATAGTAGAAAAGTCTTACAATATGTCTTGATCTCAGAAAAAGGTCCTTCAAATGAACCAACTTTTGTCATGGGCGTTTATTTAGATGGCGTACTATTAGGAAGTGGAGTAGAACACAGTAAGAAGAAAGCTGAGCAATTGGCTGCTAAAGAAGCATTGGAGAAATTAGTAAAATGATGGATCAATTTTCAACATTGTATAAATTAAATATCGATCAATCTCTTTTACAAGATCTTACTTTTATGCGACCTCAATTTCATAAAGATAAGAACTATGTTTCGATAAAGATCTTATCTGAGCACTATTTAAAGATTGAAAGAATAGAAAAATTGAGTGAGGCTCTTAAACAATACTTAGGCATTGATGTTAAATTAGTATTTAATGTTTCTAAAGATAGCCTAACTAGCTCATTACTTATTGAATATCTTAATTATTATAAAAGGATCACTAATTCAAAGCTCATTTCAATACCTGTAATTGATGGTGATCATATCTTATTAAATGTTGATGATGAGAAAGAATTAAATAACATCCAACAAGTATTTAATGATCTAGGAGTCAAGAATAAGATCTGTAAAAAAGATCCATCTAACAGTGTTTTAGAAGAAAAAGTCTATAAAGGAAATCCATATTCAAAATTAAATAACAGTAGTAACCGTCGTAGTAAGTTTACCAAAGAAGAAGATTATTTATTTGTTAGTATGGATAAACTTAACAATGGTGATAACAAATATTGTTGTTATGGTAAAGTTTTTTCTATTGATAAAAAAAGTGGAATAAGTAAAAAAACTAATAAACCTTATGAAATAGAAACATTCATTGTTTCTGATTTTACTGATGCTATTTCCGTCAAAAGATTTAAATCAACTGAGTTAGCTGCCGATGTTACTTTAGAAGTATCTGAAGGAATGTGTGTTAAGATCTATGGAACAGTCAGTTTTGATTCATATGAAAGTGCGAATACCTTTGTATTAGATAAGATTGTTAAGATGGATGAGGATCCTTTCATCTTGAAAGATGAACATGAAGGAAAGAAACACATCGAATTACATGCACATACCAACAGAAGTGAATATGATGGTGTAAGTGAATCTAAAGAATTAGTTAGCCAAGCCTTTGCTTTTGGTCAAAAAGCCATTGCGATTACCGATACTAGTGTAGTTCAAGCTTACCCATTAGCTCAATCAGCTCATGAAGATATCAATAAGAAGAATAAAGATAATGATTTTAAAGTCATTTATGGTATTGATGTTAAAGCAGTCGAAGATAAATTGAACATTGTCTATAATCCAACAGATAAAACTTTAAAGGAAGTAGAATATTGTGTACTAGACTTAGAAACAACTGGTCTTTCTACTAGATATGATCATATCATAGAATTTGGAGGAGTAATTGTCACTAAAAATACAGTAACTAATAAAAGATTACAATTATTTATCAAACCACCTGTAGAGATACCACCATTTATCGCCAATAAGACTAATATCACTAATGATATGGTCAAAGATGCTTTACCATTTGATAAAGCTATTGATAAGATCTTAGAGTTTATCGGTGATAAGGTAATAGTAGCTCATAATGCTGATTTTGACTTTAATTTCTTAAATGAAAAGTTAGAAGAGATCGGTAGAGAACCATTAAAAAATACCTGCTTAGATACTTTAAACTTAGCTCGTTCTGTCATAAAAAACAGAAAATATTACAAATTAGGTTATATTGCTAAACAATTTAATGTTGATTATGACGAGGATACAGCTCATAGAGCTGATTATGATGCCGAAGTATTAGCTGATGTTCTTGTAAAAATGTTAACTATTATACCAAATTGGGAAACTACAACATTTAATCAATTACAAAATGAACAGGATGAAGACATTTTTAAGAAAGCTAGAACTTACAATGTGACTTTGCTAGCTAAGAATATGGCAGGGGTTAAAAATATCTATGAGATCGTTTCATTAAGCCATACTAAATATCTAACTTACTTTGCTAATGAGAATGCGAAGAAAGCTGATAGCGAGATTCCAGCTGAACCTCGTATCCCTATCAGTGAGATTGAAAAGCGTAGAGCTAATATCTTAGTTGGCAGTTGTGATCAATATTCTTTATTATTTGAAATGGCAATGAATAGAAGTTTAAAAGACTTAGAAAAATGCATGAAATTCTATGATTATATAGAGTTAGAGCCATTAGATAACTATGCTAATCAAATAGAGATAGGTTCTTCAGTTGATGAAGAAAGGATCAAAAATGTTATCAAAGATATCATTGCGATGGCTGATAAATTAGGTAAGAAAATCGTAGCCAGTGCTAATACATATTATACTTATCCATATCAAAATCTCGCTAGAGATATCTATATCATGGGTAAAAGAATTGGTGGCACTCATCATCCACTATATCCATATAGTAGAGAAAAAAGAAGAAACTTTGTATCTCCTAAATGTCATTTAATGACTACAGATGAACTATTAGAAAAGTTTGCTTGGACTGGTAGGGCAGAAGAGTTTGTCATTGATAATACTAATTATATAGCTGATCTAATCGATAGGACTTATCCGATCGCTAGAGAATTACATACTCCTAAAATTGAAGGATGTGAAAAGATCTTAAGTGATGAGATATATAAGACTGCAAAAAAGATCTATGGTGATCCTTTACCAACGATCGTATCACAGAGAATTGAAAAAGAATTGACTAATGTCATTAAGAATGGATTTAGTGTTCAATATTATATAGCTTACTTATTAGTTAAACAATCAGATGCTGATGGTTATCCAGTTGGTTCAAGAGGATCGGTTGGTAGTAGCTTTATCGCTACTATGGCAAACATCACTGAAGTTAATCCATTAGTTCCACACTATGTCTGTCCTGATTGTAAATACAGTGAATTCTTTGAAAATAATGAATATGCTAATGGTTTTGACTTACCACCAAAGAAGTGTCCAAAGTGTGGCAAAGAAATGAATCGTAATGGCCATAATATCCCATTTGAAACTTTCTTAGGATTTAATGGTGATAAGGTACCTGATATCGATCTAAACTTCTCAGCTGAATATCAACCTAAGGCTATGCAACAGATCAAAGAGATATTTGGTGAAGATTATTCTTATAGAGCAGGAACGATCGGTACTGTAGCTCAAAAAACAGCTTATGGTTATGTTAAAGGCTATTGCGAAGAGATCGAAAGAGATTATTATTCTAAAGCATATAGCGAAGTTTTATCAAAACTATGTGAAGGAGTAAAAAGAACAACTGGTCAGCATCCAGGAGGAATTGTCGTCATTCCTAAGGAAAATGAAGTACATGATTTTACACCAGTTCAACATCCAGCCAATGATCCATTTAGTGATTGGTTGACAACTCACTTTGCTTTTGCCGATCTTCACGATAATATCTTAAAACTGGATATCTTAGGACATGTTGATCCAACTTCTATCAGGTTACTTTCATTATATAGTGGCATACCATATAAACAGATACCAATGAGTGATCCTGCAGTTTATTCTTTATTCTGCAGTACTGAAGCTCTAAATATCAAAGATCCTAATAACTATTATCATGAATTAAATGGGGCAGCTGGTCTTCCAGAGTTTGGTACTCATAACAATCGCCGTATCTTAAATAAGACAAAGCCTTCAACATTCAATGAACTTGTCGCTATTGAAGGTGTTACTCACGGTACTGATGTTTGGGCTAATAATGCTGAAGATTTAATTGATAAAGGAATCTGTACGTTATCTGAAGTTATCTCTTGTAGAGATGATATCATGACTTATCTAATAGCTAAAGGCATGGATAAGAAGATGTCTTTCCAGATCATGGAAAAAGTCAGAAAAGGTAAAGGTTTAACTGCTGAATGGATTGAAGAGATGCAAAAACATGATGTACCTGATTGGTATATCAATTCTTGTCAACTTATCAAATACATGTTCCCTAAAGCTCATGCGGTAGCATATGCGATGAATGCTGTCAGAGTGGCTTGGTATAAAGTACATATGCCTGCAATCTACTATGCAGTATATTTCTCTTGTAGGTGTGATGCATATGATATAGAGACTATGTTAAAAGGAACTGATGCGATCTATGAAAGACTAAAAGATATTCAAGATAGAATGGCTAAAGGTGATAAATCCGTTACTAATAAAGAAGAAAGCTTAGAACCAGTTTTGGAGATAGCACTAGAAATGCACCTAAGAGGATACCATTTCAATAATATATCTTTAGAAAAATCTCAAGCAAAAAACTTTATTGTTGATCCAGATGATGAAAATGGCATCATACCTGCCTTTACAAGTATTGATGGTTTAGGTGAATCTGTTGGAGTTTCAATAGTAGAAGCAAGAAAGAAAATGCCTTTCTTATCAAAGGAAGATATCTTAAAGAGAACTAGTGTCAATAATACTCAATTAGCCTTTATGGAAAGAATAGGAGTATTAAAAGATCTAGATGAAGAAAATCAATTGTCATTATTTTAGGAGGTAGTGAAGATGACTTATATTTGGGCTCATAGAGGTGCTAGTGGTTATGCACCAGAGAATACACTAGAAGCATTTGCTTTAGCTGATAAAATGAATGCTGATGGTATAGAATTAGATGTTCAATTAACTAAGGATGGACAACTAGTAGTCTGTCATGATGAAAAGATCGATAGGACTAGTAATGGTCAAGGTTTAATTAAAGATCATACGTTAGCTGAATTAAAAGAGTTAAATTTTAACAATCATAATGATGCTTATCCTGATTGTAAGATACCTACACTTGAAGAAGTATTACAATTAGTAAAGCCAACTAAAATGGTCATCAATATCGAACTAAAAACAGGTGAATATGAATATGATGGTATTGAAGAGAAGACTGTTGAACTAGTTAGAAAATACAAAATGCAAGATAGGATCATCTATTCTAGTTTCAATCATTATTCAATCAAAAAAATCTTAGAAATAGAACCAACAGCAGATTGTGGCTTACTACATACTGATTGTATCGTAGATATAGCTGATTATGCTTGTAGATTAGGTGCTAAAAACTTACACCCTGATAAATATTTTTTGGATCATAAGAATTATTATAGTGATGCAGTTGCTCATAACCTAAAGATCAATGCTTGGACAGTCAATGATGAAAAAGATATTATTAAAGATCTTAACTTTAAGATCAATGCGATCATCACTAACTATCCTGATAGAGCTATTGCTTTAAGGGATAAGAAAGAATAGATAGTATAACTTTTTATTAAATAAGTGGTTAGATCAAGTATATGAAAGTAAAATACATTGGTGAAGATAACTTAGCTCTTGATCACGGGCAGATTCTGAAGTAATTAGTTTTGAAAAAGGTTGGTATAGAGTTTACACAAATATACCAAATGATTTTACTGGGGAGCCAGAAGATTATTTATTCCCACCTAAAGCATTTGAAATTATTGATGATCAACAAAGCAAACAATAAATTTAAAGGCAAGGAAGGTATATGGCAGAAAAAGGAAGACAAACACCAACTTGCTCATACATATTACCTTACGAAAAGAGCAAGGACATAACTATTTATTATAAATTGACGCAAATTCACAAAGTTTATTGTTAAAAAGGGGTTGAAATTAACAATTAATTATCATAAAATAAAGACACTAAGGAGCGGTTTGTATCGCTCCTTAATTATTGCTCGGAGGGAACATGTTAAGTATTAGTAAGATTGATGAACTGATCCAGCCTGTTTTAAAGCAGAATGCAATCAGTAAATATCACATTGAATTCATCAAAGAATCTACTCCTATCTTAGAGATTTCCATTGAAAAAGAAGATGGAAGTATGGATCTAGATACTTGTGAACTAGTTAGTGGACAGATATCTAAAATTTTTGATCAGAATGATGATAAAGATGATAGTCATTATATGTTGGATGTCTGCTCATTTGGAGCTGAAAAGCAATTATATAGTGCTGATGAAGTTAAACAGAACATAGGAGAATATGTTCATGTTGAACTACGTGAACCTAAAAATGGTTTAGATCAAGTAGAAGGTTATTTACGTAGTTTTGAAAATGATCTATTAGAGATCGATTATTTACTAAAAGGTGTTAAAAAACATGCCACTATCAATTACGATAATGTTAAATTGATCCGTTTGGCAGTTAAATTTTAAGAAGGGAATTTTATGAAGTTTAAGGATTTAGTAAAAGCTATGGGAGCTATTGAAGATGAGAGAATGATCTCTAATGAAGTTATCTTTAATGCTCTTAAAGAAGGAATTGAGAAAGCTTTTCGTAAGCATGTTGGTTGTCCTGATGCATCTGTTCGTATCGATATCGATAGCAAGGATGAAGTAAGGATTTTCCAGATCAAGACAGTTGTTGAAGATGTTGATGATGATGAAATTGAGATTGCATTAGATGAAGCTAAAGAAAAAGATCCTAATGTTAAATTAGGTGATACTATTGAACAAGAAGTTTATATCACTGAATTTGGTAGATCTGAAGTTACTTTAGTAAAGAATGTCATGTTACAAAAGATCAAAGAAGCTACTAAACAAGTCATTTATGATGAATATATTGATAAAGTAAATGATATGGTTACTGGTACTGTTGAAACTGTTGAAGAGAAGTTTGTTTTAGTCAACTTAGGTAAGACTTTAGCTATCATGCCTAAGAGTGAACAGATCCCTGGAGAAAAATATACTGATGGTCAACGTATCAAAGTAGTTATCAGTGAAGTAAAGAAAGAATCAAAAAGTTCACAAGTTCATGTATCAAGAGCTACTCCAGTCTTAGTTAAGAGATTATTTGAAGTTTCAGTACCAGAGATCTATGATGGAACTGTAGAGATCAAAGCAATCGCAAGAGAAGCAAATGAAAGAACTAAAATGGCTGTTTACTCAAAAAATCCTAATGTTGATGCTATTGGTGCTTGTATCGGTCCACGTGGTAATAGAGTAGTCAATGTCATTGAAGAAATCGCTCAAAAGAACAATTCTTCATTACATGAAAATATCGATATTGTTGAATGGAATCCTGATTTCATTGAATATGTTAAAAATGTCATGAAACCAGCTACTATCGTTGCTGTTGTTCCTCAAGAAAATAGCAACAACTTACTTATCATTGTAGAAGATAAAGACTTATCTGTAGCTATTGGTAAGAAAGGTATCAATGCTCGTTTAGCTTCTAAATTATTAGATAAGAAGATTGAGATCAAATCGTTAAGCAGTGTTGAAAATGATGGTGTTGATTATCAAGCAATGATGTTAGACTTCCAAGCAAAAGAAGCTGAAAAGAGATTAGCTGCTGAAGAAAAACAAGCTAAAGAAGATGATGAGAAACTACAACAAGTTATTTTGAAGAAGAAGGAAGATTTGTTAAAGAGTCAAGAACCAGTTGATGAAGAATACGAACCGGAATTCAATAAAGATGATCAAGGTAGAGTATATGATGCTTATGATGAAGAAGATTTTGTAGAAAAAGCTGCTACTAGTGAAGGTGAAGCTGTAACATTAAATGCTAAAGAACAAGAAACAGTTAAACCAGAACAAGAAGAAACTGTTGATGAAAAAGCTACAGAAACAACTGAAACAGCAGAACCAACAAGACGTCGTAAAGCTAAATTAACAGTTAAAGCTACTGATTATGTTTCTAAATACGAAGAATTAGCTGATGCTAAAAAAGCAGAAACTACTCAACCTACTAGAAAGAGAAGATCAAACGTTAAAGAAGATCTTGAAGAGAAAGAGATCAAAGAAAAGATCAAAGCTCTTAAGAATAAGGATTATGAGATCAAGCCTGAATACACTGAAGAAGAATTGGCTGAATTTGAAAATCCAGAAGAAGAACATTGGTACGATGAAGATGTTGATTACGACCAATATGATGAATTCTACGACAAATAGGAGTTGAATATGAAAAAGATCCCAATGCGTAAATGTGTCGTTACTAATGAAAGATTCCCTAAAAAGGAATTGATCAGAGTAGTTCGTACACCAGAAAATGAAGTAAAAGTAGATTTAACTGGTAAGATGAACGGACATGGAGCATATTTAAAAAAGGATGCCGAGGTATTTGAGATCGCTCAAAAAAAGAAGGTACTGGACAAATACCTCGAGTGTGAAGTAGACCAAACAGTATACGAGAAATTAAAAGAAACATTAAATTAAAAGTAAAAGAAAGGTGGTGCATGTTATGGCAAATAAAACTCAACATAACAACAAAAATAACAACAACAAAAAGAACTTTAAGGGGAACAACCCGAAAAAGACTACAAAGGCAGTTACGGATTGTACTTATAAGGAAGGCATCACTGTTAAAGAATTAGCCGAAAAGACCAATATTGCAGCTACTGACATCATAAAATTCTTATTTATGATGGGTAAGATGTACACATTAAATAGTGCTTTAGATGATGATACTATTGAACTTATCGCTATGCAATATAACATAACGATAACAAAGGAAGAAGAAGTTGATTCCAATTCTCTTGAAGATGATGAACCTTCTGATCCTAAAAATCTTCAACCTAGAGCACCTATTGTCACGATCATGGGACATGTTGACCATGGTAAGACAACATTATTAGACTTTATCCGTAAGACAAATGTAACAGCCCATGAGTTTGGTGGTATCACTCAACATATTGGTGCTTATCAGACAGATGTTAATGGACAAAAAGTCACTTTCCTTGATACTCCAGGACACGAGGCTTTCACTGCAATGAGAGCTCGTGGAGCTAAAATGACTGATATTGTTGTCATCATCGTTGCTGCTGATGATGGCGTAATGCCACAGACAAAAGAAGCTATTGACCATGCTAGAGCCGCTAATGTTCCTATCATCATTGCGATCAATAAGATCGATAAGCACAACGCTAATGTAGATAAGGTTTACAATGATTTAGCAGATTATGGCATCATCCCGGAAGAATGGGGTGGACAGACAATGTTTGCTAAGATCAGTGCTAAAAGTGGTCTAGGAGTTCAAAATCTTTTAGAGATGATCTTATTAATGGCTGAAGTACTTGAATTAAAAGCAGATCCTACAAAAGCTGCAACAGGTACAGTAGTAGAATCTAAACTTGATAAGGGAAGAGGACCAGTAGCTACCTTACTATTACAAAATGGTACATTGCATTCTGGTGATTGTTTAGTTGCAGGTAGTTCTTATTGTAGAGTAAGAAAACTTATCGATGATAAGGGTAGAGAGATCAAAACAGCTTATCCAAGTATGCCAGTCGAGATTTTAGGTTTAAGTAGCGTACCAGAAGCAGGAGATCATTTCAAGGTATTTGCTTCAGAAAAACAAGCAAGACAAGTTGCTCAAAACAGAAGTGAAGCTAAGATCGAAGCAGAAAGAAGAAATTCTAACGGTATGAGTTTTGACGATATTGCTTATCAGATCCAAGAAGGAAATCTAAAGGAGATCAATATCATCATCAAAGCTGATGTTGCAGGTAGTGCTGAAGCAGTTAAATCTTCTATGGAAAAACTATCTAACGATGAAGTAAAAGTTTCAGTCATTAGAGCTACTGCTGGTGCTATTTCAGAATCAGATATCATGCTAGCAAGTGCTTCTAATGCAATCATTTATGGTTTTAACGTTAGACCAGATGCTAAAGTTAAGAAATTAGCTGCTGAAAATAAGATCTCAATCAGATTACATAACATCATCTACAAAGCTTTGGAAGAATTACAAGCTATGATGAAGGGTATGTTAGCTCCAGTTTATCAAGAAGTTGTATTAGGACAAGCAACAGTTAGACAATTATTTAAAGTATCTAAAGTTGGAACTATTGCTGGATGTATGGTAGATGATGGAGTCATCAAAAATGGTTGCTCTATCAGGCTTATCAGAGAAGGTGTTGTTATCTATACTGGTAAATTAGGATCATTGCAGAGATTCAAAGACAATGTTAAAGAAGTTAAAGCAGGGTATGAATGTGGCTTAACGATCGAAAGATTCAATGACCTTAAAGAAGGAGATATCATTGAAGGTTATGAAGATCAAGAAGTAAAGGATGATACTGATGCAGGTTAAAAAAGAAAGATTGCAGAGCATTATAAAAAAAGAGATATCTCAGATCATATTTGAAGATGTCAAGGATCCTACAATCGGTTTTGTTACTATAACTGATGTAGATCTAACAAATGATTACTCAATTGCTAAAGTCTATGTTAGTTTCTTAGATAAGATCGATATCAATGATTATCGATTAAAGAATCTTAATAAGACTAAAGGACTTATCAGAAGTAAATTAGCTAAAAAATTATCTATCAAGAAATGTCCTGAATTGATATTTGTTTTAGATGATTCATTACAGAAGGGTAATCATATTGAAGAAGTTATTAATGAATTAAGTAAAGAAAATCATACTTCTGATAATTAATTAGTGAAAGTCATAGTTAAA
>CAVCVO010000082.1:0-23955 GCA_963606005.1 Anaerovoracaceae bacterium | reverse complement strand
ATCTAATATAAATATAAATTTATATAAACAACTACTTTACTTAAATTTACTATTTATATTACTTGCCCTACCTATATACAACAAAATTGTTACATTTTTACAGAGTTAGGTCAATAGTAATTCTAAAAAATGATATCATTTCAAAACAAAAGGGAAAATATTTGGACATTCAATCTTAATATATATAAACACTTATTCAGTAACATACTAATTAACTTACACTTACACATAAAAATACCTATTTCAATTATATATAATAAAAAAATCCTCATGTGTGATTTAAGGATTTTTCGAGTTTTCATGATAAAAGTAAGTATTCTAAATAGCTATAATTATACTAACAACCTAATGGATCTTTCTTACATGGAACTACTTCAGCTAAACCACCCAAGGAAGTCTCTTTTAGTTCCATCGCTATCTTTTGACCCGTATAGTTCATAGCTGCAACAATCATATCAAAGCTCACTTTGTTATCTCTGATCTTACCTAAGTATTTAGCATAGATCATTGAATCAATGCTCCTTAGAGCAGCTTGACCATTTCTTTCAATACAAGGAACTTGAACATAACCACCAACTGGATCGCAAGTCAAGCCCAAATTGTGTTCCATAGCGATCTCCGCAGCATATTCAATCTGATTAATAGGCAATCCTTCTAAATAGGCACTGAATGCTGCTGCCATAGAACAAGCTGTACCAATCTCGGCTTGACAACCTCCTACTGCTCCTGAAATAGAAGCATTAGTTTTAACAAGATTACCAAAAACACCAGCTACCGCTAAGCCATCTATAAGTTTTTCAATGTCATAACCTTTTTGATGATAAAATCTTAATATCGCACTAAGTACGCCACAACTACCTAAAGTAGGTGCTGTAACAACTGTTTTACCACAAGCATTCTCTTCCATAGCTGCATAAGCATAAGCACTGATCTGTAATTTTTGTCTTATTGCTTCATCAGTACATTCTAAAGATTGGACCCATAAAGAACGAGATACCTTTAGTAATCTTAATTCACCTGGTAATACTCCTTCACTACTTAGACCATTTTCAATCTCAGTTAACATCTGTTTAACAACTTTATACAGATATTCAACAATATCAGGCTCATAATGATAAACATATTGAGCTAGATCAATATTGTTTTGAGCAATAAACTCTTTGATCTCTTTTAAAGACTTTTGTGGATAAACAAACTCGTTAACAAGTGATGGTTTTCCTTCAATTTCAATAGCTCCCCCACCTCTAGAAATGATGACTTCTTGATTAGAAGTTTTACCATCATCAATAGTATGAAAGATCATGACATTAGGAATATCTTTATACATTTTTTTTGTAAAAATGACTTCCACATTCTCTTTGCCAAAAACGGATTCTACTATCTTATCAGTCATATGCCCTTTACCAGTTAAAGCTAAAGAGCCACATAACTCTACTGAATATTTTTTAAAATTAGGATACTCATTTAAATAATATAAACAAGCCTTTTGAACAGCTAAGGTATGGGATGAGGATGGACCTGGTCCAATACGATATAATTCTCTTAATGATTCCATAAACTAACCCCTTATCGTTTTGACTATAAATAATTCTGATCCGATCACTGGATCGATCTTACCACTTTTGATATTTTGATCAAGTTGAGCCAAATTATTTAATATCTCTAATAATTGCTTACTACTACGACCATTACAAGCTTCTAATTTATAATAAACACTACCTGGTTTTACATTCATCTTAGTAGCTATCTGTTGATTGGATAATCCCATTTCTTGTAACATCTTATATTGACTCATAGTTCTAAATTGCGTTGCGATCAAAGCAAGTAAGCCATGTAATGAATTCTTATCAACAGTCAAAAGATCTCTAAATACTCTTAATGCTTGATCTAGATCATTATTACTGATCGCATTAGTCAAACTAAAAGAATCCTTTTCTAATTGACGTGTGATAAGATTATCGATAGCGTTCCTATCTAATGGCTCACCATAAATGATAAGTTTCTCTAATTCGCTCTTCCAATTTTCCACATTGTTAGGTAATCGCTTTAATAATAGTTCCAAACCTCTTTTATCTATCTTGATATGATTTTCATTTAAATCTTTAATGACAAGATCTTTAAATTGCGTATCATCTAAAGTATCATACTTCTCTATTTTGATATATTTAGTTAACTGTTTGATAGCAGATTGACTTACAGCACCTGTCTTTTCAACATATACGATAAGATCAGTGGTATCTGATGGTTGTTTCAGATAATTAATGATATGATCAAGATCATTTTTATCTGCTGATTTATTGTCAATGATAAAAGCTGGATTTTGTAAAATGACAACCTTTTTATCCGCAAAGAATGGAATGGTTTGACAATCGCTGATCATCTCATCAAGATCGGCTCCAGTACAATTATCATAAATGAGTAAATTAAGATCGCTGACATCAGCTTGCTTAACTAACTCTTCTTTTCTTTTACACAAGTTATAAAACTCATTTCCAATAAGTAAATAATTCATTTTTTCTCTCCGTAATCATTATACCACTAAAAATAAGCTTACTTAATATAAAAACCCCAATGAGCATCGCTAGTGACATATATTAACAGATGATTAAAGACGTAAAACTTGATCGCATGATCTTCTTTAGTAGACAAATAAGCAATATGATAAGCATTTAATCTTTCAAGCACTTCTTCACTTGGATGTGAATAACGATTATTCCTACCAGCAGAGATGATAGCTAGCTTAAATTGATATTTACTTAATAGTTTATCGCTAGTTGCTGTTTTAGAGCCATGATGAGATAACTTAACAACATCTACTCTCAAATTACCATATTCATTTACAAGATCTTGTTCAGCAGTTGAACTGATATCAGCTAAAAAGAGAAAACAAAATTGTTTTAACTTTAGATAAGACAAAAGTGAATCATCATTTTCATTATCATATTTCTTATCATATAAAGGATCAAATACTTCAGTATTACATATTTCAATCAATCTTTCTTTCTCCCTATAGATGTCATTCACATTGAAATTGTCAATAAGTGAATCCAATCCACCACAATGATCGTAATCTTCATGAGTAACAATGACATCTACTTCATTTATTCCCATACTTTCTAGATAAGGGATTGTGATATCAGTACTTACATCTTTATAATTATTACCACCTGTATCAATGAGTAAACCTTTAGATTCGTTAGGAAAAGTTATAAGACAACAATCACCTTGACCGATATCTAAAAAGGTAACAGTGTGATAACATCTAAGGTAAGCATAATTATTGATTAATATAAGTATTATTCCAAGGTAAATCAGATACTTTTTATATCCTGTCTTTAACCACCAATATATAAATTTCAAGATAAAGATGAAAAATAAAACATTTATTCTTCCCTTGATCTCTAACAAAGATAAACTATCAATTAATTCCACATAAGACAAGACAAAACCATTTAATTTTAAAGGAAAATGAACTAACAAAGATAAAACAAATAAATAAGAACTGATAATCCTAATAAAAGTAAATAAGAAAACCTGAACTAGATCACACTTATGATAAAAGAGTAATTGAAGAAAGACCATATAAAACATGTTCATTACTTTTGATCTCTTATTAGAAAATATATTAATTGTCTTTATTCCTTCAACTGCTAAAAAAGGCAAAGATAAAACATAATATGGTTTTAACAAACATAAACTCATCATTTCTAAAGCTAATCTCTTTCTCTTATCATCAGTTATTAGTTCCATTAATAAAGAGATAAATACTCTTAAACAGCTATAAGGGAATCGCATAAACAAACCATAAATAAAAGATATCAACACACATACTTTTAAGGATGTTCTCTTATACATATGTCTATTTAAGATCTTTCTTATCATTAGTAGTACAAAAGAAATATGCATCCCTGATTGAGTTATCAAATAGATATTGCTACTTTCACTATCTAATCCTCTAGAAAAGATAAGTCTATTAGCCCAATAGTTACCAATACTCTTATTATGCTGATACCATAAAGTCCTTAAAGAAAAGTTAGTTTCTATTATCTCGGCACTATCAACATAACCTAAAATATTATTGCCTTTACAGTAAGTTAAAAAATCAGTTAATTCAAAGTTATTATAAGTATTGATCTGTTTGATCTCACTATTTATGCTGACTTTACAATCATAAGTGATATTTTCATCATCAGAATAGACTATGACCTTATATAGACCATTACTTACCGTATAGTAACTATCTTTGATCGATTCGACATAACCGGTTGTAAATCGATTGACATTTAACGGTATAGAAACTACTAGTAAGATGACTAAAGCAAAACGATAAGCTAATCTTTCTTTACCACAATAAAAACGATAAGTGATCGCTACCACTAAAGCTACTATTACCCTAATTTTAAAATCATTGAATATACAGATAAATACAAAGCTAAAAGCTATAACTAGATAATTTAACTTCATAGCCTTATATAGTCCTTCATCTTTTCAAATTTCTTTTCGCCAATACCCTTAACATTCATTAAATCTTCTAAAGTTTGAAAAGGACCATTTTCTTGCCGATAATCAATGATCTTTTGGGCAGTCTTTTTTCCCACATAAGGAATAGTACAAAGTTGTTCCAGGCTTGCAGTATTGATCGATACTTTCTCCATCTCTTGATTTTTATCAATAATGATCACATCATTATCTTTTAAGACTAAAGTCAAGTTTAAGGAAGACAAGTCAGCATCTTCACTTAATGTAACAATTTTTAATAAATCATCCACAGTACTATATGCATCTAATTGATAGACTCCAGGTTCACTTACTTCCCCTTTAACCTCCACATTGATCTTATCTGTCGTAAGTTTTCCAATATCAAAAGAACTATCAGTAGGTAATAGTAAGAACAAAGCCAAAAATAAAAGAGATATCCAATATAATAGTTTCTTCATACTATATATTAGTATCTCTTATTATTAAATTCCTAAATGATCTCTTTAATTTTTACTTTATATGGATGTTGTACCATGACAGTAACTGTGTCATCAACTCTCTTATCCATCAAAGCAATAGCAAGAGGTGATTCATTAGAGATCTTACCATTTAACGGATCAGCTTCAACTGTACCAACGATTGTATAAGTCTCTTCTTCATCTTCATCTAATGTTAAGATAGTGACTGTAGAACCTAACTTAACGACTTTTTTACCTTTACTCTTACCAGTTTCAGAAGCATTGGCGATAACATACTCGATAGTCTTGATCCTTGTTTCTGTATTAACTAAATCCTCGATAGCATCATTCAATGCTTGGTTATCATCACCCAAGCCAAGTTTCTTAGCTTCATTAATTGCATCAACTTTGCTCTCTTTAACAGACTTTAATTCATCTAACTCTTTTTGAAGTTTTTCTTTGCTCTTAGTTTCCCTAACTCCGATAAGTTCAAAGTTAGATAACATATAATCATATTCTTTGATAGAAGCTTCTACTCTTCCTTGACGATCTCTAGCTGCATCATAATCAGCGTTCTCTGATAAGTCACCTTGTGCTCTAGCAGCTTTTAATTCTTCGATTGTTTGATCACGTTCAACATGCAACAATCTGATATAAGTCATTTCTGATTTTCTTAAACCATCTAAAGTCAAAACAACAGTTTTATTCTCTTCCATATTCATTCACTCCTATATATTTTTATTCTCATGTAGATTCTTTTCTACTATACTACTGATCTTAGTCATTAATAAATCTATAGCGACAACATTATGTGAACCTTCTGGTATGATGATATCAGCATACTTTTTACTAGGTTCTACAAAGGCATTGTGCATTACTCTAACGGTAGTCATATATTGATCACAGACATTTTCTAAAGTCCTACCTCTTTCCTTAACATCCCTTTTTAATCTACGGATGAAACGAATATCAGCATCAGTATCAATATAGATCTTCATATCTAATTTCTTTCTAATAGCCTCATCTTGTAAAACAAATAGTCCCTCTAAGACGATAACATCAGCTGGTGAGATCTCTTCTGTAATATCACTTCTTGTATGATGTACATAATCATAAGTTGGCTTATCGATCTTATTACCTGCGATAAGTTCATCAAGTTGTTTGATCAATAGATCATTGTCAAAAGCAAATGGATGATCGTAATTTGTCTTTAATCTTTCCGAAAACTCCATATGTGATTGATCTTTATAGTAATCATCTTGACGAATGATCACAACTGATTTATTCCCGGCATAAGCATCTCTTAAAATCTCAGCAACCGAAGTCTTGCCACTAGCACTACCTCCTGCGATCCCTATAATGACTGGTTTAGACATAAATAACTCCTTTTAATTTAAATATTTTTCTACATTCTGCAAATGCTCTGCATATGTTTCAGCGAAATAAGTTCTTCCTGTACTTAGATCAGCAACAAAGTAATAATAATTACTTGGTGTAGGATTTAAAGCAGCTTCAATAGCTGTTTCATTAGCATTGCATACTGGTCCTACTGGTAGTCCTGGATAAACATAAGTGTTATACTTTGAATCTTTATCGATAGCTGTTTCACAATCTTGCCAACTGTCATAGTTATATAAAGCATAACATACAGTGACTGATGATTGTAGGTAATAGCCATCATCTAATCTGTTATGGAATACTGAACTAACTAATTTCATATCTTCTTGGGTATTAGCCTCAAAGATGACCATGCTTGCTAAAGTATAGATCTCATAAGTACTATATCCAGAAGAAGCAATCTGACTAGCATATTTTTGATAAACCTCATTTTGTCTATCTAAGATTTTCTCTGTTACTTGCTCTACTGAAGTCTCTTTGTAAAAATTGTATGTATCAGGATAGATAAATCCTTCAAGATAACAATGCTCAGAATTAAAGATATCTTCAGTTAAGAAATCATATTTATCGATAAGTTCATAAATGTAATCTAGATCATTCCACTTATCTAAAATCTCTTCTTCCGTAAGATTAGTTGCCTCAGCTATAGCCTTTGCAGCATCTTTAGCCCAATCACCATCAACTATAGTTACTGTAACCTCTTCTAGATAAGAATTATTGACATCAGCTAAAGTATCAAATATCTCAGAGACACTCATATTCTTATCAAGCATATAATTACCAGCATAATAATCATTACGTTTATTCAATTTTACATAGATCTTGACCATTTTTTTATCTCTGATCAAACCTTCTTCATATAAAGAATCAATAACATCGTCCATATATGAACCTTCATCTATGGTAAATACAACTTTTTCACTAGTTTCACTCATTGGTTTTAAAGAATTGAGATAACTACGATAAACAAATAATAAAGCTCCGAGAGCGATCACTAAGATCAATAAAAAAATGATCAATCTAACTTTTTTCTTAGTTTTCTTGCTGCTCATCGTTCCACGCCTCAAATACTTCTTCGATCATTTCCCATTCTTCATCTGTTTCTACGGCGTATAAGTTTTTATCTTCATCAAAACTCATCGCATAGACTTGCCCGTCATCACTTTGGGGATCAATATAAAGAACATAGGATTTGTTATATTGATCACTATAAAAGTTAAATAATTGTTCCATTTTCATTTCTTTACCATCATCGGTCGTAATGAAAAGAATATTATCGTCCATTTTTCTTCACTCCTAACTTTTAGCATCGAGATAACTTTGTAAGATTATCACAGCGGCCATTGTATCTATCATCTTGTGTCTTTTCTGTCTGTTCATATTAGAAGCGATCATACTCTTCTGAGCTGAGACCGTAGTCAAACGCTCATCCCATAATACGACATTGACATTACGAGCTTCTACAAGCATCTCTTTAAACTTCTTTGAAATATCGGCACGGATCCCTTCATCACCATTCATGTGTTTTGGAAGTCCTAATACGACTGTTTCAACTTTGTTTTCATCGATGATAACACATACTTTTTCTAAAGCTGTCTTATAATCATCTTCTTCAAAACGGATAGTTTCTTTACCACTAGCAATCATCTGTAAGCTATCACTTAATGCAACACCACAGGTCTTGCTTCCTAAATCTAAACCCATGATCTTATTCATTGTTGCTCAAATAACTCCTAACTATTTCTTTTAAGATCTCGTCACGATCTACTGTTTGGATCAAGGTACGAGCATTCTTGTAACTTGAAATATAAGCAGGGTCATTAGTTACAAGATAGCCTACAATCTGAGTTACCGCATTGTAGCCCCTCTCATTCAAAGCTTCATTGACTGTTTTCAAGATATATTTGATGTTTTCTTGTTTGATCTGTTCTGAATTAAAGATCAAGGTAGTCTGCTGATTATCTTTCATAACAATGATACCTCCTGCTTATATTTTACTAAATTAGTCTCTAAAATTAAAGGTCTTTTATTTTAATAATTCCTTAACTGCACTAATAGCTTGTTCTAATTTACTGCTATCTTTTCCACCAGCTGAAGCAATGTCGTCTTTTCCACCACCATTGCCGCCAGTAGCGATAGCTGCAGCCTTAACGACAGCACTTGCCTTTATGCCATTAGCGATAGCATCCTTTGAACATGCTGCTGTAAATGTTACTTTCTCACCATTGATCGTATATAACAAGATGACTGAATTAGTCAACTTTTGTGATAATTGTTGTGCTAATGCTTTGACATTATCATTATTTACTTTCTTGATAAGAACATTGTAACCATTGATAACAGTAGCATCTTTTAACATATCATTACTTTCACTAGCTGATAATTTTTCTTTTAACTCTTTTACAGTTAATGATAATTGACTATTTTCTTTGATGATCTGAGTTAACTTTTCTTCGATCTTACTAGTATTAGTTACCTTTAACATATCTGCTAAAGCTAATAACTGTTGTTGTTGCTTAGCTACTTCAAGATAAGCGCCATAATTTGTCTTAACAGTTATTCTTCTGATACCAGAACCAACAGATTCTTCAGAAATAATCTTAAATAAACCAACTTCGGCAGTATTTGCTACATGAGTTCCTCCACATAATTCCTTAGAGAAATCACCCATGCTAACTACTCTAACAACATCATCATATTTCTCATCAAATAAAGCCATTGCTCCAGAATGTTTTGCTGTTTCAACATCCATTAGATCTGTCTTAACTTCAATCTTACGACTGATGACTTCATTGACTAATTGTTCGATCTCTTCTAATTGTTGGTTATTGACCTTTTCAAAGTGTGTAAAGTCAAATCTTCCATAATCTTTGCATACATAAGAACCAGCTTGATGAACATGCTTACCAACAACCTTCTGTAAAGCAGCTTGTAATAAGTGCAATGCTGAGTGGTTAGCTCTGATAAGATTTCTATCTTCAAGATTGATCACTAAATTGAACTTGTCGCCAAAATGAACAGTACCACTCTTAACCTTAACATGATGTAAGAATTGTTTTAATGGAGCTTTATTAACTTTAACAACTTCCATTTGGCAATCATCATTATAGATGATACCTGTATCATAGATCTGTCCACCACTTTCAGCATAGAAACAAGTTTGAGCAAATACTACTTCACCCTCATCACTTATCTCATCTACTTTTTGTCCATCTTTAAATAAGCCAACAACATAAGAGACATTAGAATTATGATCATAACCTACAAATTCACTAGGTGTAGTAAAATTCAATAAGTCAACAGATTGTGAACCCATTGATTGGTCATCACTTCTTGCATTTCTGGCTCTTTCTCTCTGTTGTTCCATACATTTTTCAAAGACATCTTTATCAATAGAGAAACCTTTTTCTTGAGCGATCTCTTCTGTTAACTCAACAGGAAAGCCATATGTATCATATAATTTGAAGACTGTTTCACCATCTAGAACATTACCCTTAGTTGATTGTAAAACATTCTGTAAAATCTTTTCACCTTCATTTAAAGTAGTTTCAAATCTTTCTTCTTCAGCTTTAACAAGCTTTTGGATGTATTCAACTTTTTCTAACAAATAAGGATAGTAGTCTTTCATATTTTCAGCAACAACTGGAACTAACTTATACATATAAGCTTTTTGAATATTCAATTTCTTACCGTATCTAACTGCTCTTCTTAGTACTCTTCTTAAGATATAACCTCTACCTTCATTAGAGAAAGTAGCACCATCAGCTAAAGCAAAGGTAACAGTACGTATATGATCAGCGATGACTCTATAAGCCATCTTATTTTCGCCTTCATACTTCTTATCAGTCATAGCCTCTGTAGCTTTAATGATAGGTAAGAATAAATCAGTATCAAAGTTAGTCTCACCATCTTGAACAATAGATACAAGTCTTTCTAGACCCATACCAGTATCGATATTCTTTTGTGGTAATTCTTTATAGTCTTTTCTATCAACACCTTCTTGAGAGTTATATTGTGAGAAGACAATGTTCCAAATCTCAATATAACGATCATTTTCCATTTCTTCAAAGAATAACTTTTCTCCTAAATGTTGAGGATCATATTTCTCACCACGATCATAGAAGATCTCACTATCTGGTCCACATGGTCCATTACCGATTTCCCAGAAGTTTTCAGGTGTCTTTAAGATATGACTTGGATCAACCCCACATACCTTAGTCCAAATATCAAAAGCTTCTTGATCATCAATATAGACTGTGATATATAGTTTATTCTTATCAAAGCCCATCCAACGTTCATCAGTTAAGAAATGCCAAGCAAAAGGAATAGCTTCTTTCTTGAAGTAATCACCAATCGAAAAGTTACCTAACATTTCAAAGAAAGTATGGTGTCTTGCTGTCTTACCAACATTTTCAATATCATTAGTTCTGATAGACTTTTGAGCATTTGTGATCCTTTTGTTCTTAGGCTTTTCAGTTCCATCAAAATACTTTTTTAAAGCAGCAACACCAGCATTGATCCATAACAAAGTAGGATCATTATGTGGTATAAGAGATGCACCTGGTTCGATCATATGACCATTTTCAGCAAAATAATCCAAGAACATCTGTCTGATCTGAGCACTAGTTAATTGTTTCATCTTTTTCTCTCCTTACATAAAAAAACTCATTCCAACAGGAACGAGTCATATCGCGGTACCATCCTGATTCAGACAATAGTCTGCACCTTAATTAATAACGGTTAACGCCCGTAAACGTCAATGTTTTCATTGCACTTTTTTGTGAGCTTCGATCGATCTATCTGACACTTTTCCACCAACAGTATCTCTCTTTAAGAATCAAAAGATCTACTAATACAAAAATAATCGCTTTAACGCAAAAATTATAACACACTTTTTATTTAATATGTTAAATATTCTTATTTTTTAACTTGCATCTCTTTTATTTTTTCAGCAAGTGCTTGATGAGCTAACTTAGGATCATCAATATCTTTAACAGTCTTTTCCATAGGACACATATCATCACCAGTCCTATTGATGATATACTCCACTAATTGACGATAATAAACTGGTATGTTGTTATCTTCTAATACTTTTAAACCTGCAACACTTATCGTATCGGCATAAACAGCTTTTACTTCCAATAAAATGAATAAATAGGCTGCTGCTTTACCAACGATCTTATCGGCTACATAATAACCTTTTTTACCTTCTTGTATGAATTGCATAAGTGGTTTTATTCCTTTTAGATCACTATAGAAATAGGTTTCTTCATCACCAAAAACACAACTATGCTCTTGAGCTATCAATAAGTTTTTTAATTTCTCTAATATCTTTTCCATAATCTTTCTCCTGTGTCAAAATGACATCCATCTTTATATCTTGTTCATTTGTTATGATCATTTCTTCCTTTTGAATCTCATAAGCTACTGCTACTTTTAAAGCTTTAGTATTTTCTAAGAAACGATCATAATAACCTTTACCTCTACCTAACCTATTTAAATTTTCATCAAAGCCAATAAGAGGAATGATGACTAATTCAATATCTTTCTTATCGATTGTTATACCATTAATTGGTTGTCTTATGCCATATTGGTCTAGATCAAATTCTTTAGAACTTATAGCAACTAGATCATCACCAGCGATCCTGGGATAACATATCTGAACATCTTTCTGTTCAATATATTGATTAAACTTTTCTACATCAACTTCTTTTTGAATCGGTCGATAAGACATGATGATATTTACTTTTGTTTTTTCAACTAAATCTATTAATTTATCGCAAATGATCTTAGAATAGGTTTCTCTATCAGTTTGTGACAAATTAGCTAGTCTACTTTTAATTGTCTTGCGTTGAATTAGTTTTTCCATAACAATCTATCAACCTTTCTTTTAGTGTGGTCTTTCTACTATAATGTTCAGTAGTACGGATACCCCTATAAAATGCACTCTTATCACCAATAAAGATCAGTGACTTATAAGCTCTAGTGACAGCAGTATAGATCAATCTTTTCTGTAACATGATACTATATTGGTTGGTCATTGGTAAGATGACTATTGGATATTCACTACCTTGAGCTTTATGTACACTCATACAATAAGCATGAGTGATATTAACAAAGTTTTCATTAGTATATTCAACTATCCTACCATCAAAGTCAACTATGATCCTATCTAAATTATCAATATCTTCTTTAGCATAAACTATCTCAATGATGATACCAATATCGCCATTATAGACATCATCATCAGGTTGATTTTTAAGTTGTAAGACTTTATCTTTTTCCCTAAAGATATGATAACCAACATTTAACTGTCTCTTATCTTTACTATTAGGGTTGAATTCTTGTTGTAATTCTTGATTTAATCTATCTATACCATTAGGTCCATTATGCATGGGAGCTAATATCTGCACATTCATAAAACCTTCTTCTTGACTCTCATAAATGTTCAAAGCCTTATCAACTACTTGCATCAAGACATCTTTTATTTGAGTTGAGTCACATTGAAAGAAGCGGATATCCTTATCGGTAGGTATCTTTTCCACACAATTATTTTTGATATCATAAGCTAAAGTGATGATATCACTTCCTTCTTTTTGCCTATATATCTTATCTAATCTAATAGTTGGAAATAAATTACAATCAATAAGATCTCTTAAGACTGATCCCATTGAAACAGAAGGCAATTGATCACTATCACCAATGATAACAATCTTCTTACAATAAGTAGCAGCTTTTAATAAACTATAGAAAAGATATTGATCGACCATAGAAAACTCATCAATGATCAAGATATCGGTAGTCAAAGGATTTCTTTCATCTTTAGCAAACTTACCACTTTCTTTATCCCATAATAATATCGAATGGATGGTCTTTGCTTCATGGTCGGTCAATTGCGATAATCTTTTAGCAGCTCTACCAGTAGGAGCAAGTAATGATAAAGTATAGTTTGGATAGATCTTCTCACATAAATGTAACATAGCAGCAACGATCGTTGTCTTACCAGTACCAGGACCACCTGTGATGATGAGCATGTCATTTTCAAAGAAAGCCATTATCGCTTGTAATTGTTTTTCTTGATAAGTGATGTTCATTTCTTCTTGTAATGAATTGATCTCTTCAAATAATATCTTACTATCAGCTCTTGGTAGTTTATCACTAGGGAAGTTACAAAGATACCTACTGATAAATCTTTCACTATCATATTGACTGATCGGATAGATACGATCTTTTTCAATCGCTACTCTTCCATTACTAGCTAAAAACTTCAACAATTCGGAAATATCAATGTCATATCGAGCTAGCTTTTTACTGATATAGTTACGGTATTGTTCAATATCAACATAACTATCCCCTGTCTTCATGCACATGTCCATTAATAAAGACTCGCTATAAGCACATAAACGATAAAAGTTATCTTCTTTGATACCGATAGATAAAGCAAACTTATCAACTTTCACAAAACCTAGGCCATCAATATCCCCGATCAATCTATAAGGATTATCGTAAATGACTGTCATAAGATCGGATTTATACTTGTTTCTTAGTTTTATCGCATCACTCATTGTTAGATGATGACCTAATAAGAAAGTAAGATCATCATCACTTTCTTTCGCAATACCCTCCAAGATGATATTTTTTCTTTTCTCAGTCATATTGGGTATTCTGTCTAAGATATCATTATCGATCTTAATAAGTTTTACTGCTTCTGCTCCTAGCGTCTTAACGATCTTTCTAGCATATGCTTTTCCAATGCCTTTAAACAAAGCACTAGAAAAATATTTGACAAGACCGCTTTCGCTGTCATCCTTTTCAATAGTAAAGCTTTCTACTTTAAATTGATAACCATATTTGGGATGATCAACATAATCGCCAACTAAAACATATACTTCATCACTTTTAACTTCACCTAAAATACCAGTAACAGTCGTAGCTCGATCATTTTCAGATTTAAAAGGTTTAAAAAGAGCCACAGCATAGCCATTCTGTTGATTATGAAAGAGTATTTTAAAGAAACGACCTCTTAATTCCATTATTTATCTCCATGGATATGTTCAATCAACATCTGATTATGCCATTTATTATTGATATAAGTTTTCTCAATTACTGCACCACCCAAACAGATATCACCATCATAGAAAACTGCTTGCTGACCTGGTGTTACAGCTTTGATCCTTTGAGGATAAGAAACAAGTAATTCTTCTTCATTTAAATAAGATAATGTAATTGGATTATCTTTTTGACGATATCTAAACTTACAATTGCCTTCTTTTGGCATTTCAAAATCAGCTAGTCTATTAAAATTACTAACTGTACAACTATCAGAATATAACCAATCTTCTTCATTTTGACAGGTTACATATAATTCATTAGTCTCTACATCTTTACCTACAACAAACCATCTACCGTGATCGCCACCAATACCTAAACCTTTTCTTTGACCGATCGTGTAATACAAAACCCCGATATGTTTTCCTACTACTTGTTTAGTAGCAATATCAATGATATTCCCTTCTTTTGAAGGAAGATAGTTCTGTAAGAATTGTCTAAAGTTCCTTTCTCCAATAAAACATATACCTGTAGAATCCTTTTTCTCGGCTACTGGCAAATCTTGTTCTAAAGCGATCTTTCTAACAAGAGGCTTTTCAATATCTCCTAAAGGAAATAAAGTCTTTTCTAAAACATTTCTATTGATCTGGGCTAAGAAATAAGATTGATCCTTATTAGTATCTTTACCTTTTAGTAAACAATATTTACCATCTATCTTTTCTACTCTTGCATAATGGCCAGTAGCTACTTTATCAAAACCTTTGTCCAAAGCAAACTTAAAAAAAGCATCAAACTTGATATATTTATTACACAAAATATCAGGATTAGGTGTCCTACCTTTTTTGTGTTCACTGATAAAATTAGTAAAAACATCATCCCAATACTCTTTAACAAAGTCTACTCTTAATAATTCAATGCCCAACTTTTCTGCAACTTTTTGGGCATCCTTATAATCTTTTTCTTGAGGACAAACATCATCCTTGATCGTTGGATTACCTAAAATATCATTATTAGTCGCCGCATCCCAGTTACGCATAAAAGCTCCGACAACTTCGTAGCCTTGTTGCTTCAAAAGATAGGCTGCAACAGCACTATCTACTCCTCCTGATAGTCCGACTAATACTTTTTCCATTTTAAGATTACTTCCTTCCCTACTATTTTTCTTCCCTTAACTTGCCACAAATAGAATAATTTGGGCAACCATCTTTCGCACATTCAAACTTCAACTTAGGAGCTTGTTGTTCAAAAATTTCAATTTCTTCTTCATCATAACCAACTAATATACTCTTTTCATTGATGATGATTGGTCTTTTAAGAACTGATGGATTTTTTCTAACAAAAGCTATGAGTTCATTTAAAGACATGCTATCTATATCGATATTGTTTTCTTTGATGACTTTACTTCTTTTCGAAATAAGATCTTCTGTTCCATTTTCTGAACGAGTCAATAAAAAACGAATCTCTTTTTCATTTAATAAGGTGGTAAAGATATTTCTTTCTGTATATTTAATATTGCGGTCTTTCAACCATTGTTTTGCTTTACGACAGCTTGCACAACCAGCAGATGTATATAATAAGATCATCATGATCACCTCTCTCACTAACATTATAGAAAAAAGCAATATCGCTGACAAGTTGAAAATTTACAACTAACTATTGAAATTAATAATGAAAATGGTAAAATGAGACTAGCAATGAGCTTGTCAAGAGTCAAACTCCTCCGGTACAAAGCGAATCAGTTACGGTGAAAGTCTGATCCGAGTGTTTGATAAATTGGGACAAGGGAGCTATATGGTCTGTTTACCTTACAACAATCGAGAGACTTCCTCTAGGAAGTAATTTGGGTGGCACCGCCCTTCTGGGTCCCAAAACGGTGTTTTTTTTTATATCTATAGGAGGATTTATTATGAAAAGAATGCTAAGTGGCATCAAGCCAACCGGTCAACTTCATTTAGGCAATTATATCGGTGCCTTAAGAAATTTCGTTAATTACCAAGATGATTACGAACTATTTGTTTTTATTGCTAATCTTCATTGTGTTACATTCTATCAAGAACCAGCACAACTAAGAAAGAACTTAAAAGATGCTATCGCATTATACTTAGCTTGTGGACTAGATCCCGAAAAGTGTACGATCTTTTTACAATCTGATGTCTTAGCCCATGCTCAACTTGGTTGGTTATTGACTTGTCAAAGTTATATGGGTGAACTATCAAGGATGACTCAATTCAAAGAAAAAAGTGCTAAACAAACTGATGGTATTACTGCTGGCTTATTTACTTATCCATCATTAATGGCAGCAGATATCTTACTATATGATGCTGATTATGTACCAGTAGGTGATGATCAAAAGCAACATGTTGAATTAGCAAGAAACTTAGCTGCTCGTTTCAATAACAAATATAGTGAAACATTTGTCTTACCTGAACCACTCACTCAAAAAGTAGGAGCTAGGATCATGTCACTATCTGATCCAACTAAGAAGATGAGTAAATCTGATGAATCAAATAAAGGTTGTATCTACTTACTTGATGACTTAAATGTTGCTCGCAAGAAAGTAATGTCAGCTGTTACTGATATGGTTGGCAAAGTCAACTATGATAAAGAAAATCAACCTGGTATCTCCAATTTGTTAGAGATCTTATCTTCTCTTACTGGCGAACCAATCGAAGATATCGTAGCTCGTTATGATGGTATTGGTTATGGTGTATTTAAGAAAGAAGTAGCTGATGCTGTATGTGATACACTTTCTAAAATACAAGACAAATACAACGAAGTCTTAAAATCTGGCATCATGGAAGAAGTATTAAAACAAGGGGCAGAAAAAGCAAGTAAGATTGCCTTTAAAAAATTAAGAAAAGTTCAAAAGAAGATGGGTATCGACATATTCTAATGTCTTAGTGCTAATAGTATAGTCACTTTACTAGCTTGAACTGCTGGATAAATACCACTGATAACACCTAATAAAGTAACAATGAATATAACTGATAAGTTGTCTTTTAAACTTATCTCTATCTTTAAATCAAAAGATACTCTTAATAATAAAATAACGATAGCTAAAGCCGTAAAAGCCAAAAATATAGACATGATCATCACAGTTAATGTTTCTAGCAAGAATTGTCGATAAATGTCCTTATTAGTAGCACCCACGGCTTTTTTTATCCCGATCTCTTGTCTTCTATTTTGAATATTGGCTAAAGAATTATTGATGATACCAATAAATGATACGATCAACGAAACAAAAGATAGAGCTATTAATACATCTTTTGTTACTTTTAAGATCGTATCAAATGCTTGTTCACTCTCCTTTTGCGATAACAACAAATAAGAATCTTCATCAATATATTTATTGACGACTTCTTCATCTATCTTCTTTTCACTTTGAAAGAAATATGACCTATTTTGTGAGCCAAAACGATAATCAAAGGGAAAGAAGGCCGAATCATCACAATCAAAGAAAAGATTAGAACAACCTTCTTCTATCACACCTACTACTTTAAATAAAGCACCATTGATCGATATATACTCTCCTATAATAGGATAGCCAAGATCTTGATACATCTTATAACCTAAAACAACTACATTATCATTATATTCCACTTGGTATTGTTTAAAAAAGTTTCCCTTAACAAAAGCAATATCAAACAAACCAGCTAAAGAGCTATCACAAGATACTAACCGAAATTGTTGATAGTCTGAATAATAATAACGACATAACTCATTAATTTCATTTTCTTCAAATAAAAGATCAATACTATCTTGACTGATACCATCATCAATAAGTTGGATATTTTCCACTGAAACAGCAAGCTTATCTAATTGTTGTTGAAATTGCTTGATCAAAAAGTTAGAAAAAGTATTTACACATAATAGTAAGAATATCGCTACAGTATTAGCTAATACAGTCAAAATGAGAGATCTTCTCTGATAAAATAATTGTCTAAATAAGAACATGACCATTTTCCATCCTAACTATCCTTTTACAACGCTTAGCAACCTTTTCATCATGTGTAACGATTATCACAGTCAGACCTTCTTGATGCAATTTATCAAAAATATCCATGATAAGTTCACTATTAGTTTTATCTAAAGCACCTGTTGGCTCATCGGCAAGTATCAATTTCTTTTGAGATAAAAGAGTTCTAACTAATGCAACTCTTTGCTTCTCTCCTCCAGATAATTGCCAAGGATACTTATTTAATAATTCTGATATCTTTAAACGTTCACAGATATTCCTTAACTTATCATGATTGATCTTTTTATTAATGTAGTAACTACCTAATAAAATATTCTCTTTAACAGGATAATAGTTCAATAATTGATAATCTTGAAATACGAAGCCGATCTTCTTATTAAAACTTTCATATCTTTCTTTGGATAATTCACCGATATTCCTATCATTATATAAATATTGCCCTTCATCTAATCTTTCATAGCCTGCCAATACATTTAATAAAGTACTTTTACCGCTACCAGAATGACCAATGATGCCAACATAATCATTATCCTCAAAAGTGATATTTACTTTATTTAATGCTACTACTCTTTTACCGTAAGAAAGATCATAATACTTACTACCATCAATTATCTGAAGCATCTTCTATCACCTGCCTTAAAGTATCATCAACAACACATACAGTTAAATTTTCTAAACCAAATCCTTCAATTAGAGCATTACTACCATCATCATAAACAACCTTTATCCTTATCTTGTGTTCATTAACATTACTGATATCATTAGTAAAATCTTGATCTAAAAGATAATCTCCTTGATCATCTTGA
The DNA here is from genome assembly GCA_963606005.1 of Anaerovoracaceae bacterium. Classification (GTDB taxonomy): domain Bacteria; phylum Bacillota_I; class Bacilli_A; order Erysipelotrichales; family Erysipelotrichaceae; genus UBA1783. The sequence continues at coordinate 4,789 of CAVCVO010000082.1, read as the reverse complement.
AATATCGCCTTACTATCTACGATAAGTCCAGTTTCTGATTCAATAGATAATTTAACAGTCACATTTTGTGATAATAATAAATCATCTGTTTCAGGTTTAAACTTAACGACAAATAACAACTGACCATCTTTTTCAATTGCTTTATCACTTTTACTTATAAAACTAGCTAAATAGTAGTTATCGCCACTAAGGTAAACTAACGTGGTCTTTTCATCTATCAGCTGATAAATTTCTTGCTTAACCTCTAATTGTAAGTAATAGCTAGAATCAACTATCTTTACATAATTAGAGGAAAACTCAATCAAATAACCGTCATACTCTGACTTTAGTTTTTGAACTTTATCATAAACATCATAATAATCTAAGATAGTAGAATCTTTACTCACCTTATCATTGAGTGAGTAATTGATACTTTTAATATTGCCATTAAAGAATTGGTAATGCTCATTAGAGTTAACAGTTGCTACCATGCTATATTGCTTATCTAACTTACCATAATTTACTTGACAATATGAGATACTTCCCTTAAAAAAGCTATCAGAAAAAGCTAAAGTTAAAATGATCGTAACTATCAAAAAAACAATGATAGATATCAAGATCTTTCTTTTCATATAAAACACCTCAATATATCATTGTTTCAAAAATTAAAAATTCCTTAAATTATTTATTACTTGTGATATCTTTATACTTTATAACGAAACTTACTCCAAACTTTCTTTAAAACTATCAAATAGCATAACTGAAGCAACTATTACTAAATCAGTTAGAAATGCCAATGCTAAGCCAAGCATCATATTTCCAGCTAATTCTACTGAATTATTGGATATACATAAATGATAGATCACATATCCAACAACGAAAATAGCAGGCAATAACACCATTGCCATCCAATAATATAACTTTTTGCTCTTTTTTAACTTAGGTAATTTTTCCTCTTTTATTCTTGTAGGTAGCCAAATGATTCCAAAAATGGCAAAAACGATCATAAATCCTCCATAGGCTATAAATAAAATATTATCAAATCGCCCATGAAATATACCTGATTCAACTAAAAATGCAAAACCAAGTCCTAACATGATCAACATTCTTTCAGTATTAATTAAATCATATATTTTTTTCATATTCATTCTCCTTTACCATTTTTATAAAATAATCTAACAATAAGATTGAGGCTGATATTATTAAGCTAATTAAACTAGCTATCATTAGAGGTGTAGAGACATATTTGAATGCCCCTCTTCTAAAAGTGATCAATCCCAAATGTGAAAAAAGAAAAAAATACTAGGAAATACATCCTAGTAATATGGTTTTTCATGGAAATTACCTATGACTCTTTGAGAATGAGTTATGTTGATAAAGGCTTTTTCATCTAAAGATAAGATCTTTCTTATCAATCTATTAGTCTCATATTGACCACAAACTGTATAAAGCACTTGTCTTTTTTCTTGAGTAAAGCCACCAACACCTTCTAATATAGTCACTGTATGATGGAAATCTTCGTAGATTGCTTTACATACTTCATCTGTTTTATGAGTGATGATGATAAGGCAAGATCTCTTATAACGATTATCATAGTAATTAACTACTTGTGTACTAACAAATTGATAGATGATAGAATATAAAGCCGCATCCCAACCAAAGATAATTCCTGAAATACAGATCATCATACCATTGATCATCATAGCTTCGTTCCAAAATGACTTTTTAAACTTATTGGCACAGAAGATTGAGATAAAATCTAATCCTCCACCACAACCATCAGCCATCAACATCAAAGAGTTAGAAATACCATTTACAATACCACCGAAGACTCCAGCTAATAATAAATCTTCTGTTATATCAAAATATGGTAATACCTCTACAAAAAAACTTGTCATAACTACATCTATCAAAGAGATAAAAGTAAATCTTTTTCCAACTGTAGTTACTACTAAGATCAAAGCTGGTATATTAAATACTAAATATAGTATTGAATAACTAGGTGTAACAAAATCATACTTATCACCTAATCGGTTAATAAGAACGGCGAGTCCTGAAAAACCACTTGGAATTGTATTACCGGCATGAACAAATGAATTGATATTTAATGCCGCGATAAAAGCAGCTATGATTGCTAAAATGATGTCTCTGATCAAAATCTTGTTGTCATTTTTTGTTTGCATATAAACTATTTTCTCTTTTCGTAATCGTAATATTGAACTTCCTTACGGACATTCTTCTCTATCTGTTTCAAATTCATAAAATATATGACTACCCCGGCCATAAATGCTAAGATGATGAATATAGCAATGATCGATAAGTAATCATTCATATTTTCTAGCATCTGAAACACCTCCTATTGAAATTATAACACATAAAATTATAACTTTTAATAATTGTCTTCAAACTCGTTATCTGTTAAAAAATCTGCCCCTTTAAATACTTCAGTTTGACTTAATCCAGGATAATCTAATTGTCTTAATACTTCATAGACCATGATAGCAACAGTATTAGACAAATTTAAACTTCTCGCATTAGCCACCATTGGCAAACGAATACAATGTTCAAGATCCTTTTTAAGAATATTCTTTGGAATACCTGTAGACTCTTTGCCAAAAACTAAATAGATATCGCCACTTACACTCTTATAATCATAAGAAGCAGGTAGGTTCTTACCATATCTAGTCAAATAATAAAGTTGATCATTTTCTTTAACAGTGCTAATGAAATCTGCCCAATTTTCATGTTGGATGATCTCGGCAAGATCGATATAATCCATCGAAGCTCTCTGTAAATGTTTCTCATTTAAGATGAAACCATATGGCTTGATAAGATGTAAGGTAGAACCTGTTGCCATAGCAGTTCTAATGATATTACCTGTATTTTGAGGTATCTCTGGTTCAAATAAAACAATATGTATCATATATTCTTTTCCTTTAAGTACTCTAATAACTTTCTTGTAGCTTTACCACGATGGGAAACAGCATTCTTTTCTTCTGGTGAGATTTCAGCACTAGTTTTACCATATTGAGGAACAACAAAGATTGGATCATATCCAAAGCCATTTTCACCTTTTGCTTCATAGCCGATAGATCCTTCCATCACACCTTCAAATACATGTTCTTTTTCATCAACTAAAGCGATAGCACAGATAAATCTTGCACTACGATCTTTAACATCTTTTAATCTTTCAAGAATGACTTGATTCTTATACTTATAATCATGTCCTTGTAAGTATCTTGCTGAATGAATACCCGGTTCTTTATTTAATGCATCGATCTCTAAACCTGAATCATCAGAAATGACGATCATATCACATTTATCCTTGATACTTTTAGCTTTGATAAGAGCATTTTCAGCAAATGTACTACCATTTTCATCAATATCAACATGTTCCATTTCACTTAATGAATGAACTTTATAACCTAGTGGTTCTAATATCTCCTTGTATTCTTTAACTTTGCCATTATTTGAAGTGGCAATCATGATATCTTTCATCCTAAAACTCCTTTGTTATCTTATATAACTCACAATTATTGATCTTTATCGCAAATAAGTCAGTTGTATTTGGGTCTAACCCCTCTAAGACTACTTTTAAAGCCCTAAAGAAAGCTCCATGGGTAACGATCAATACATTATCTACTTTTGGTAGATCATTAATGAATGAACTTGCTCTCTGTAACATATGAGCAAAAGTCTCCTCATTTCTTAATGGTTTATCTATTGGTTGAGCCCAGATCTTTTCAACATCTTTAATAACGATATCGACCCCTTCCATATCACCAAAGTCTCTTTCAATGATCCTTTCATCAACAATGATCGGATATCTATTACCTGTTACAAGAGATGCTGTCTGTCGGGTCCTTATTAAGGGTGAACAATAAACTACATCAAAATCGATATTTTTTAACTTATAGAAAGCTTCACTAGCTTGTTGTATTCCTGTTTCATTTAAAGGTATATCTGTTATTCCCTGTATCTTTCTTTCTAAGTTCCAATCTGTCAAGCCATGACGCATAATGTAAATGTTCAAGATCATCAACTCCCACTTGATTATATTAACACAATGCGAGAAATTTGATAATAATTATTTGTCGTTCTGTGCTATCATATTTGCGTTGGGAGATAAAAACATGGAATATTTATTAGGAATTTTGATAGGTTATGGATTGGGTTGTATCAATCCAGCATACTTTTTCGCTAAAGCTAAAGGCTTTGACATTCGTACTAGAGGCTCAATGAGTGCTGGTGCATCTAACGCTAAAACAACAATGGGTTGGAAATATGGTATCATCTGTGCTTTATATGATGCTTGCAAAGCAGTACTGGCGATGATCATCGTAAGAGATGTATTAAAATACTCTGAATATGTAGTTATCGTAACAGGATGTGCTACAGTCATCGGACATATCTTCCCTTTCTACCTTAATTTTAAAGGTGGTAAAGGATTTGCTGCTTACATTGGCATGGTATTTACACTTAATTGGAAATTAGGACTTATCTTACTAGGAATTGGAATTGTATTATCTTTATTGACTAACTGGGTAGTCATGGCAACTTTAACTTTCATCTTATCATTTCCAATCTACAATGTCATTACAGAAGCATCAATAGTAACTATCATAGTAACGATCTTAACTACTCTATTGATCCTATATAAACATATACCAAATTTTAAAAAGATGATGAACAATACCGAGATAGGTATTAATGGTAAAAATATCGGGTTCAACATTAAAAAAGCTCAAGACTAATAAAGGGGCTGTAAAGAAATACCCGACACCATGGGTATGAGGTAATACAACCTCTT
>CAVCVO010000081.1:0-25065 GCA_963606005.1 Anaerovoracaceae bacterium | reverse complement strand
CTACAAACCTCTTGCCCCTATGGCAAAAAGTTTATTTCTTTACAGCCCCTTTTTATTAGTCTTAATATACATCTTTATCATCAGTTTTGTGAAAAGTGCCATTTTGCCAGTACTCAACAGTACCATCATCCTGTAGTACATAAAACTTGTTATCCAATACTTCTTCTTGAGGTATTATTCTTGTTGGAGCACAGACTACTACAGAATTATCAGGTACATCTTTGTATACACAAGCATTTGTACCGATCCTTACATTATTACCTATTTTGATATTGCCAACGATCTTTGCTCCTGCTCCAATATAACAATTATCGCCAATAGTTGGATTTCCAATATTCTTACTACCCTTTGTTCTAACAGCTCCAATTGTTACATGTTGAAAGATAACACAATTTTTGCCAATCTTTGTATCTCCAGAGATAAAGATTCCATGCAAGCCATGAGGAAAATAAGGTCTATTTTCAAACTTAGCAAAATTACCAATAAAGCATCCCTTCTTTTCACACATGTAAGAAAAAACACTTGCATAAATGCCTGATTCTATCTTATTTTCATAAAGATAATCGTATAAATCCATTAGATTTTTAAATCTAAAAAATACAAATATCGCTAAAATCTCTTTTACCCAATTTTTTAAGATCAACATATCATAACCCTCTTATTCTTTATCAATTTAACCATTTTATCACTCAATGAGTCAAGATATTCAAATAAAGTTAAAATAAATAGTGACCATAATAACATAATCACTATTCCCCTTATATTAAGCTATTGATTTCTTTTTCTTTTCCACAAATGATAAAGTAGCAGCACTTACTATCATACTAACTGTAGCTAAGTAGATAGTTAGATCTTCACCTGTATTAGGTGTTTTACTTTCTTCTGCAGGTTTTACCTTAATTTCAGCTTGTGGTACAACTTCTGAGAAACAAGCTGCAATAGCAGCATGACCAGCAATTGATGGATGGAAGTCTAAGTACAATGGGTCTTCAGTAGCATTACAATAACTAGCAGTGTTACCTAAGAAAGCACTATAGACATCAACAATAGTATATTGACCAACCTCAGCATTTTCAACTTCCCTATCGTGTAAGATCTTAGCACAATTACCAATATAAGTTGAAATTGCTTTATATGTACCTACATAGTGTTCAAAAGGATTATATTGCGTAGCAAAATAGATCTTAACATCTGGATTTATTGATTTAATAGTTGCAGTTAGATCATTTAGATCAACAATGAACTGCTCCAATGCTTCTTTAAATTCTGTAGAATTATCAGCACCAATGATTCCTGCATAACAAGCCATCTTTACAGAAGTTACAAAATCTGCATCATAATCACTAGCAAGACCTAAGATGAAGATAATGTCCTTTGACTCAATAGTTCCCCATTTTTCTACACAGGTTTTATTAGCGTTATATATATTGGCTGCTCTTGTATAAACAACTTCCATTAGGTCATTGCCACCACAAGTTAAAGTTATGATCTGAGCTTCCTTAATATACTCATCAAGTTCACCTGTAGCAATCTGAGCCTTGACACCAACAGCTGTATTACCTAAAACACCTTTATTGACTACTCGATAACCCTTCTCCTTAGCTAAAATATTAACAAAGCACTCATCAGTTAATTGTCTACCAGTCATTACTTCAGCTGGATCATCAGTTGGTGCATAGCCATAAGTGATACTATCGCCAAGAGCAAGATATAGTGGTTTTTCTTCTTCAGTTTCATCTTCACCAGCGTAAACAGTACTAAATGATAAACTACTAGTCAATAACATTGCGATCACTATAAATAGCGATGTTAACTTAAATATTCTTTTCATGTTTCTCCTTCAACTACCATATTCGGCTAAATCAAAATTTGATTGATCTTTTCAAAACAACCCTAACCATATTATATTATTCTCAAAAATATTTAATTTCAAGATTTATATAAAAAAGAAGTGTATTTTAACACCTCTTTAATAATCAGATTAAGCAGCAACTTCTTCTTTAGAAGTTTCTTTATCTAATGCTTTCTTAGCTTTGTTAACGATTGTTGTAAAGCCTTTTGGATCATGAATTGCGATCTCGCTTAACATCTTCCTGTTGATATCAACCTTAGCTAATTTTAAGCCATGCATTAAATTAGAATAATTGATGTCATTGTTATGAGCTGCAGCGTTGATACGAGCGATCCATAACTTACGCATTTCACGTTTTAATACTTTTCTGTCTCTGTAAGCATATTTTAATGAATGCATTACTTGTTCATTGGCAGTACGGTATAAAGCATGTTTAGATCCGAAATAACCCTTAGCTAATTTTAAGACTTTTTTATGACGTCTATGAGTCACATAACCTGTTTTAACTCTCATGCTCGTACCTCCTAGTTATGAAGAAGCGCTTTGATACGCTTGTAATCGCTGTTAGAAACGATTGCTGATTTTCTTAAGTGCATTTTTTGTTTGTGTGTCTTTCTTGGTGCTAAATGAGATACATAAGCATGCATTCTCTTTAACTTACCAGAACCAGTAACTTTAACTCTCTTAGCTAAAGCTCTTTTAGTTTTCATCTTTGGCATTGCTTTTACTTCCTTTCACTATTTAGATCTGCTTGGTGATAACGTACAAGACATCGTGTTGCCTTCCAAATTTGGTTGCTTATCAACTACGGCAACATCCTTTAGCTCAGTAATGAAGTTTTCCATAACTTTCTTACCGACATCTTGACGCGTCATCATTCTTCCTCTGAAACGCATATCTACTCTCACTTTGTTACCGTCTTCGATCCAACCTCTAGCTTGCTTTACTTTCGTATTGAAATCATTAGTGTCGATAACTGGAGAAAGTCTTAATGACTTAACTTCTGTAACGTGTTGATTCTTCTTGGCTTCTTTAGCCTTCTTTTGTTGTTCAAAGCGATATTTACCATAATCCAATATTTTACATACTGGAGGTACTGCTTTGCTAGCAACACATACTAGATCCAATTCATAATCGTAAGCTTTGTTGATCGCTTCGTTGCGTGACATCGTTCCAAGTTGTTCACCATTTGGTCCAATTACCATGACTTCCTTGAAACGGATACCTTCATTGACTAAATCGTCAGGCATATTTTTCTTGCTTATACGTAACACCTCTTTCTTCCATAAAAGAAAAGTGGGTATTGCACCCACTAAAATCAATCCATTTAAGAACTTGACAGTAGCTGTTTACCTATATCCAATCAAGATATCAGGTGAGAAGGGGTGCTTCTTCTTTCCACATTTCTTTCGCTCCTATATATTACTAGATTACTCCTCTTTTGTCAAAGACTTTTTTATAATAATCGATCTTTGACAGTAGTATATTCCCACTTATTGTCATCGCATAAAGACAATAGTTTCAAAAAACCATCTAAGCCATAAAACTCATCTATAAACCAAGATAATCTATGTTTTTGGCAGATATTATCCATTGTCTCTTTAGGAAAGATAAAGCTTTGATAGATACTAGTCTTTTTATCTGTATCTACCACATGGATCATCAAATATACTTGACCATTCTTTCTTTTTCCATCAATGAATACACTGCTATCCTCACCATAATAACGGCAAAGATCAAAACTTTTTTCATCAAACATAAACTAATTGGCAATGATATTGATCAATTTATTAGGAATGAAGATGATCTTACGAACAGTCTTGCCATTTAATTGATTAGCAACAGCAGTGATCTTTTGAGCTTGTTCAAAGATAGTCTGTTGGTCATCATCTTTATTACCATTGACTACTCCTCTAAGTTTGCCATTAACCTGAACAGCAAAATCAGCTTTAGTTACTTCTAATTTGCTTTCATCATATGTAGGCCAAGACTCATATGCGATCGTCTCTTTACCTGTATAATGTTGATACATCTCCTCGCAAACATGTGGGGTAATAGGACTCAATAACTTAATGAAATCAATGATCATATCCTTATTAACCTTTTCAGCCTTATAACATTCATTAACAAAGATCATCATCTGACTGATAGCTGTATTGAAATTCAAACTATCATAATCCTCTGTAACTTTCTTGATCGTACAATTGAATACATGATCTAATTCTGGTGTAGGTTCATCAGTGATCTTGTCTTTAGTTTCCATTGCTAAACGCCATACACGTTCGATCCATCTTCTTGAAGCCTCAACACCTTGTTCACTCCATGGTTTACTTGCCTCTAATGGACCCATGAACATTTCATAAAGTCTTAAAGTATCTGCACCATAAGTCTTAACGATATCATTAGGATCAACGATAAATTCTGGATATCTCTTACCCATCTTGATACCATTAGCGCCTAAGATCATTCCTTGGTGAACTAACTTTTTGAATGGTTCTTTACAATAAACAAGTCCCTTATCATAAAGATAGTTATTCCACATTCTTGAATATAATAGGTGTCCAACAGCATGCTCTGGTCCACCAACATATAGATCAACTGGTAACCAATGCTTTAACAATTCTGGATCAGCAATCTCTTTATCATTATGTGGATCAACATAACGTAAGAAGTACCAACTGCTTCCAGCAGATCCTGGCATTGTTGAAGTTTCTCTTTTACCTTTTTTACCGTTTACTTCTACATTTACCCAATCAGTAGCTCTATCAAGAGGAGCAGCTCCAGCTTTATTAGGTGAATAATCATCTAATGGAGGTAAGATCAAAGGTAATTGATCTTCACTTAATGAGATCATATTGCCATCTTCCATATGGATTACAGGGATTGGCTCTCCCCAATATCTTTGTCTAGCAAAGATCCATTCTCTTAAACGATAATTAACCTTAGCTTCACCACATTTATGTTCATGTAACCACTCGATCATCTTATCGATAGCATCTTGCTTATTTAATCCATCAAGGAAGCCAGAATTCATATGAATGCCATCAGCAGTATAAGCTTCTTTACTGATATCTCCACCTGCTAATACTTGGATGATCTCAAGGTTAAACTTCTTAGCGAATTCATAATCTCTATCATCATGTGCCGGAACAGCCATGATCGCACCTGTACCATAAGTAGCAAGTACATAATCACTAATATAGATAGGAATCTCTTTGCTATTTACCGGATTGATAGCATAAGCACCAGTAAATACGCCAGTCTTATCTTTATTAAGTTCTGTTCTTTCCATATCACTCTTTGTAGCACAGATTGCTTGATACTTCTCTACTTCTGCCTTTTGTTCAGCAGTAGTGATCTCGTTGACTAATTTATGTTCAGGTGATAATACACAATAAGTAGCACCAAATAAAGTATCACAACGAGTAGTGAAAACCGTAAATGTCTTATCACTACCTTTGATCTTAAAGATGACATGAGCACCAGTAGATTTACCAATCCAATTACGTTGGATCTCTTTAGTTGATTCAGGCCAATCGATCTCATTTAAGCCTTCAAGTAATCTATCAGCATACTTAACGATATCGATAACCCACTGTTTCATATTCTTACGAACAACAGGATAACCACCACGCTCAGACTTACCATCGATGACTTCATCATTACTTAAAACACAACCTAAGCCTTCACACCAGTTAACTGGCATTTCGATACATTTAGCTAAACCATCATCAAATAATAATTTAAAGATATATTGTGTCCACTTATAATAAGATGGATCACTAGTAGATACTACTCTATCCCAATCATAAGATAAACCTAAATTTTTTAATTGAGCAGTAAATGTCTCGATATTTTTCTTAGTAAATCCTTCAGGATGATTACCGGTAGTGATCGCATATTGCTCAGCTGGTAAACCAAAGGAATCAAATCCAATCGGATGCAAAACATTGTAGCCTTCCATTCTCTTTTTTCTAGCTACAATATCTGTTGCTGTATAGCCTTCAGGATGTCCTACATGCAAGCCTTGTCCACTTGGGTAAGGGAACATATCTAACACATAGTATTTTGGTTTAGAAAAGTCATAAGCATCAGTCTTGAAAGTCTTATTATCTTCCCAATACTTACGCCATTTCTTTTCTGTGATCTCGTGATTGTAACTCATAAAAACCCTTCTTTCCAAAAATAAAAGGTGTTACCCTAAGGACCCATTAAGGGCGGTACCACCTTAGTTGACTTTAGTCCACTTGATCGACTTTAACGCAGTCACACGATCAGCTCTCAGAGTGAGTTCGGCTATAGCTAACATCAGTTTTCATCAACCACTGACTTTCTACAAGATAAACTAATAACTTACTATTTCTGTTCAACACTGATAAAATGTTTACAATTATTAATATAACACAATATTGTTTTATATTCTACAACGAATTTATAGAAACCAACTTAGATTTTGATCTAAATGATCATTAAATATTAGTAAATTGTGGCCAAATGCCTTGTTTATCAGGAGTATGTTGTGGTAATTGATAAATATCATGTCCTGGATACTCATTGGCTTCAACAAATAATGGACCTTTATCAGAAAATCCAACATCCCAACCAACATATCCCATCTGAGGTACAACATGAGTTGCTTCTTTACACATATCCAAAGCCTTTTGCCAATCTGGAAATTGAAAATTTTTGATAATATGGCCTGTCATTGGATGATGAGTATACAAGTTCTTTTGTTTATCAATAGCAGCATCTTTAACAATTCCAGTTTTAACATCAACAGGAGCAACCATACCACCAGAATTAAAATTATCAACAAACTTACCATTACCAATCCTAAAGTAAGCACAGATAACATGTGGAATATCATCTTTTAAAATAGTTACAACTCTAACGGTATTGATCGATCCAGGATAGATAGCAGCAACTCTTGGATCTTGAATGATGATCTCTTCGAGTTCGAATTCTTTGCCATTAACATAATCATAAACTTCATCTAAAGAAGAAAAATCTTCAGTATTAAGTTTTTCAATCTTTTTCCCACAACTACCATTAACTGGTTTTGCCATAAAAGTAGAATGTTTTTTTAAGAATTCTATGACTTTTTCCTTGTCATTGCCATCAACATTTACCCAGTCTCTCTTAAGATATTTTTCGAACAATTGATTAAACTCAGCTTTATTTTCAATCAAATGAAAATATTCTTTTTGATTATATTTTAAAACTAGATCATTATTACGACCACGAGTGATATATGTATCTCTCTGTTGATCATTTAAATTATACATTTCATAAAGATCATAATCGGAATAACCTGCACCATATTTAACTGCACATTCCTTCATATCCCAAAAGATTGCAATCCTACTTTTTCCAGTTTTTTTATGGATCTTATTGATCTTATTGAACATATTCCTATAGTCCATTTTAATTACTCTTTTAATAAGATAAGATAAACTTGCCATTTCAATCACCTCAATTATTTTAGCACAAAATCACTATATGTATTTACTTTTTAGCCTCTACCATGATACCTCCTTGAGCTGGATTTGCTTTGATCGCCCCAGTTATTGGATGAGCAACATATAATTCTTCTAAATAAGCCACTTCCTCATCAGTCAACTTTATATCTAATGCTGCTACCGCATCATCAATATAATTTGTCTTAGTAGCTCCAACTATTGGAGAAGAAACACCTTTATGCCATAACCAAGCCAAAGCTATTTGACTCATCTTACAACCGTGTTTAATAGCTATCTCACTTACTCTGTCAACAATACTGATGTCATATTGCTCCATCTTATCGTATTTACCTTTAGCTGCTTTATCTGTTCTTGAACGTAACGAATCGGTATTCCAACCCTTATGAGTCAAATGTCCACCAGCTAAAGGACTATATGGCATTAGCATAACATTCATCTGTTTACAAATAGGGATCATTTCTCGCTCATCTTCTCTATATAAAAGATTGTAATGATTTTCCATTGCACTAAAACTAGTCCAACCATGCTCTTTAGCGATCATTTGAAGATTATAGAATTGATAACCATACATAGCAGATGCTCCCAGAGCTCTGACTTTTCCAATCTTGACTAAATTATCTAGGGCCTCCATTGTCTCTTCCATAGGAGTATCATAATCAAAACGATGAATGATATAAAGATCCAAGTAATCAGTACCTAAACGCGTTAAAGATGTATCAATCTCTCTATTGATCGCTTCTTTTGATAATCTTCCTTCATTAAAATAAACCTTAGAAGCGATGACGACTTTATCCCTACCAATATTATTTTTTAAAGCTTTACCTAAATACTGTTCACTAGTACCATTAGAATAACTATTAGCAGTATCAAAAAAGTTGATACCTTTACTTAATGCGTAAGAAATGACTTCTTCACTTTTTTTATAATCAATAGTCCAATCATGCATTGTGCCTGCTTCACCAAACCCCATGCAACCTAAACATATCTTAGATACTTCAATATCAGTATTACCAATTTTAGTATATTCCATAACATTCTCCCATCTAAATATTCACTACAATAATTATAGCACTAATGAGAAAAAACAATCACAGATAGCCTTTCAGCATGAACTATCTTGCCTGGCAAGGCAATCACTAATACTAAAATTAATAGAATTGTTAATAATTTTTTCATAATGTTTTTCCTTTCTCAATTTTCTGTTTGTAAAAAACCACCAATACATAAGGACTAAATGTATCGGAACAAATACTATATATATTAGAGGTCACTATAAATGAAATATCAACAAAAATAAAAAAGCCATCAATACAAATGGCTTAATTCTAAATTTCTTGCAAATTAGAAGTGATTACTTTTTCTTGAAACAAACTCCCATGCCTAGACCAAATGCGATTCCAATCAAAGCATTTTTTGTTGCAATGCCTAAACTTGCCCCAAACAACATTCCAATGCCTATCCAAGAATAATCTCTTATCGATTTTTTCTCTTTATTTTCTTCAACTTTTTCTTCTTCTATTTTCTTTTCTTCTGCCATATTATTCACTCTCCTAGTCAATAAACTAATATTCTAACTATTTCTCAATAGTCTTTTTACCAATGACCACGATACCAGCGATCATCTCAACAATAGCCAAGCCCATTAAAAAGCCAGCAATAAAATCTTTAACATCACTACCAGAGATGGTTCTAGACATCGAATTAGAAGCGATACCTAATACGATCAACATAGTCCCGTATAACATAGTCTTTTGCTTTTCTAACTCTTGTGTCCTTCTTAATAAATCTAATATCTGGCTATCATCATATACTCTAACACTATCTTTAGCTGTATCTTCGCCATCCATTAATTCACTTAAAGTTACCGATAACTCTTTACACAATTGCTCAATAATGCTGTAATCTGGCATGCATTTGCCATTTTCCCATTTAGAGATGCTCTTATTAGATACTCCCAATTTTTCAGCTAATTGTTCTTGAGTTAAGTTTTTCTCTTTTCTTTTTGTTGCGATGTATTCGCCAATGTTTTTCTGATTCATTAAAATTCCTCCTTGTCTTTCGACAGGTATAATTTACAAAAATTAGAGTGAAATCTACATCCCTCGAAGGTAGAATTTAGGGGAAATCGCTATTATTGCTTGTCTTTTAGAGTACTTAAAGCAAGTCCAAGACAAGTTCCTACAATAACTCCGACAACCATTGCTAATCCGATATTCTGTGTAAAGCAACCAATAGCTACTCCTAACATCATACCAATACATATTCCTAAAGCTAAACTAGTAGAAGATTGTTTCTTCATCTCTTTATTTTCTTCCATAAACTGTCATCCTTTCAAAGTACACAATTTCTGTACACTCTTTTAATATAACTGACTTATGGAAAGAATAAGTTTCATTTATGTAAATTTACTGTAAAAAAGAGTCCATGATAAAACATGAACTCTTAAACATTAATCTAATTCTGCTTTACCAGTATACAATTGGTAATAACGACCTTTTTGTTCGAGTAAGTCATCATGGTCGCCTCTTTCAACGATCTGACCATGCTCTAAGACAATGATCGCATTAGAATTACGTACTGTTGATAACCTATGAGCGATAACAAATACTGTTCTACCTTTCATAAGTTTATCCATACCTTTTTCAATAAGTCTTTCAGTATGAGTATCGATTGAACTTGTAGCTTCATCTAAGATAAGCACTGGAGGGTTAGCTACTGCAGCTCTAGCAATATTCAATAACTGTCTTTGACCTTGTGACAAGTTAGCACCATTTGCTGTTAAAACCGTATTATAACCATTAGGTAAACGAGTGATAAAGCTATCAGCATTAGCAAGTTTTGCTGCCTCGATACATTCTTCATCAGTCGCATTTAAATTACCATAACGAATGTTATCTAAAACTGTTCCACTGAATAAGTTAGTATCTTGTAATACTACTCCAAGGGAAGATCTTAAAGATGATTTCTTGATATTTTTGATATCAATGCCATCATAAGTGATGCTTCCTTGTTCTACATCATAGAAACGGTTGATAAGGTTAGTGATAGTTGTCTTACCTGCACCAGTAGATCCAACAAAGGCGATCTTTTGTCCTGGCTTAGCATATAAACTAACATCATGTAATACAACTTTATTTGGCTCATAACTAAATGTTACATCATGTAAACGAATATCACCCTTTAATTCAGTCAATGAATCATCATCAGGATTCTTCCAAGCAAAGACGCCAGTTCTTTCTTCGCATTCAGTTAGATTACCATTTTCATCTTTATTAGCATTGACTAAAGTAATCTTACCTTCATCAACTTCATTTGGTGAATCGATAAGGTTAAATACTCTTTCAGCTCCTGATAAAGCCATCATCATGCCGTTGAACTGTTGTGATAAGTTACTGATAGGTCCTGAGATCTGTCTAGTATATAACAAGAATGAAGCTAAAGCACCAATAGAGATACTACCATCAATAGCAAGTTTAGCTCCAACCATAGCAACTATCGCATAAGTAACATAAGCTAAGTTACTATTGATTGGGAAAAGCATACCAGCAAAACTATTACTCATGACTGCTGTATCATACATCTTATCGTTGATCTTCTTAAATTCTTTGATCGCTTCGTCTTCATGTTGGAATACTTTAACAACCTTCAAACCTTGGAACATCTCTTCGCAATAGCCATTAATATAGCTGACATTCTTTTGAACTTCTACGAAATACTTTCTACCCATCTTTCCTAATTGAACTGTGATGAATGTGATGATCAAAAGAGAAATGATGACAATGAACGCTAATGTAACATTTTGATTGAACATCATGATGACAACTCCAGCAATACTGATCAATGAAGAAACAAGTGTTGGGAATGTCTCTGCAACCATTGGTCTTATGATATCTACATCATTGGTAAAGAAGTTCATCAACTCACCGTGAGTATGTGTGTCAAAGAATCTAACTGACATATTCTGCATCTTATTAAATAATTGAGTTCTGATATCATTTAACATACCTGTAGTGATGATAGACATTAACTTACGCCATATATAACTAGCGATAGTTCCACTTAAATAAATAGCAGCTAAGATATACAACATTCTAGCAAATGCACTTAAGTCAGGGTTTACTTGACCAATATATGGTTCAACATAAGTATCGATGACTGGTGTGATAAAGTAAGATGATGCAACGTTAGTAAGAGCACCAATAACGATACAGATCATAACAAAGATCATCTGAACATGATACTTACTTAAATAAGAGAATATCCTTTTAACAGTAGCTGGGATATCTTGGGCTCTAGCAGTTCTTAATTGACGATATTGTTTTTCACTCATATTACTCAGCTACTCCTTTCATTTGTGTGTTGTATAGATCTGAATAGATTTCATTTCTACTCATTAATTCTTCATGTTTACCAGAATCGATGATCTTGCCATCATGCATTACAAAGATTCTATCTGCGTCCATTACTGAAGATATTCTCTGAGCGATAATGATCGTAGTCATATCAGATAATTTTTCCTTTAATGCTTGTCTGATCCTCTTATCAGTATCAGTATCTACTGCACTAGTTGAATCATCCAAGATGATGATCTTAGGTTTTCTCAATAATGCTCTAGCAATACATAAACGTTGTTTTTGACCACCAGATACATTGACACCACCTTGACCTAAATATTGATCATAACCATCAGGGAATGAATTGATGAAATCATCAGCTTGAGCACATTTTGCGGCTTCAACAACTTCTTCATGAGTAGCATTCATATCTCCCCACTTTAAGTTTTCTTCAATAGTACCACTGAATAAGACATTCTTCTGTAATACCATAGCTACACTCTTACGTAAATTTTGAATACTATATTCTTTAACGTTATGACCACCAACTAATACTTCACCACTAGTGACATCATACAAACGCGGTATCAATTGAACAAGAGTTGACTTACTAGCACCAGTTGAACCAATGATACCAATAGTCTCACCAGAATTGATCTTAAAGTTAACATCACTTAATGTAGCTTTGTCTGCCGTCTTTTGATAAGCAAAAGATACATTCTTGAACTCGATCGAACCATCTGCAACTTCTAAGTTAGGATCACAGTTGTCATTGTTGATATCGATCTCTTCATTTAATACTTCATTAGCTCTATCGATTGATGCTTGAGCAAAGATTACTTGCATCAAGATATTAGATACACCCATTAATGAGAATAAGATCTGTTTTAAATAAGAAAGATAACTCATGAATTCTCCAACAGTCATATTTTGAGAAATGATATAATTACCACCTAACCAACAGATAGCGATCATGCAACTATAAGTGACTAAGTTAAATAAAGGCATATCAAACAAAACGATATTTTCAGCTTTTCTTTGGAAATTCATAACATTTTCAGAAGTCAATTTAAATTTTAACTTTTCATAGTTTTCTCTAACGAATGTCTTAACTACTCTAACAGCGATAAAGTTTTCTTCTAGTTTAGCATTCATATCATCAAATTTAGACATCAATACTCTAAAACGAGGATGTGCAAACCAAGTGATACAGAATAAACCAACTGCTAAGATAGGGATAGCGATCCAGAATACAAATGCTAGTTCACGATTAATATTAAAGATCATGATCGCACAGAACAACAATTGGAAAGGAGCTCTAAAGAATTGTCTAACGATAGCGACATAAGCCATACGTAATTCTCTCATATCTTTAGTCATTCTTGTAACTAATGAAGGAACTTCGAACTTTTCAATGTTAGCGAATGAATATCTATTGATCTTAGTAAACATAGCCATACGGATATTTTGAACAAATCCTGATGAAGCTATCGCACTAGTCCTTCCAGCTAAAGTACCACAGAACATAGCTAACACGCTAAGACCTATCATTACAAAGCCCATTTTCACAACGTAATTGATATCAGCACCATTAGGTCCTTGAATACCAACATCAATGATCTTTGACATGACATAAGGGATAAGAACATCGAACACAACTTCCAATAACATTAGTATTGGGGTGATGATCGCTTCTTTTTTGTATTTTCCAGTATAATGGAAAAGTAAATCAATCATATAATCCTAACCTCCTCTAATTTTATTTATACATGCAACGTGTTAATTCTACTACCATTTTTTTCAGAAATCAATTAACCTGTTAACTTTTTTTGCAATTTTACATTGTAAGAGATTACATTGTTTTCACTCGAAATTTACTTTCTCTTTACATGTGAAAAAAACTATAAAATTAACTTTAATTTCATATTGCAGTATAAAGATGATTATTATATAATTTTGAACGTTGAAAGAGAGGATAAAAAAAACGACAATCATAGTCGTTGGATTTGTTAGCTCTTCTTTTTTTATGGAGTTTATTAGGGGGATTAGTATGAAATACATATTTGTTACAGGTGGTGTTGTTTCAGGGCTTGGTAAAGGTATCACCGCCGCTTCTTTAGGAAGATTACTGAAACAAAGAGGTTATAAAGTTATCTCACAAAAATTAGATCCATATATCAATGTGGATCCAGGAACTATGTCACCATATCAACATGGTGAAGTTTATGTCACTGAAGATGGAGCTGAAACTGACCTAGATCTTGGCCATTACGAAAGGTTCATCAACGAGGATCTAAATAAGTATTCAAATTTAACAACAGGAAAAGTCTATTGGAATGTTTTACAAAAAGAAAGAAAAGGCGAATATCTTGGAGAAACTGTCCAGATCATTCCCCATGTCACTAATGAGATCAAGCGTTTCATCTACTCTGTTGGTAATAAAGCTAATGCTGATATTGTCATCACTGAGATCGGTGGTACAGTTGGCGATATTGAATCTCAACCATTTATTGAAGCTATAAGACAGATTGCTATCGAAAAGCCTGAAGATGTTTGTTTCATTCATGTAACTCTTATCCCATATATAGCTGGTAGTGATGAATACAAATCAAAACCTACTCAACATTCTGTTAAAGAATTGCAAGTTTCTGGTGTAACACCTGATATCATCATTGCTAGATGTGAAGGTAAACTTCCACAAGATATCATCAATAAAATTTCTTTATTCTGCAATGTTAAAAAGGATTGTGTCATTGAAAATGAGACAGTATCAGATCTTTATGAAGCACCTTTGATGCTAGAAAAGCAGAATTTCTCATCAATCGTTTTAAGAGAATTAAATTTACCAGAAAACAATATCGACTTGTCTTCTTGGCAAGAATTAGTTGATAGGATCCACAATTTAAAAAATGACATAACTATCGCATTAGTTGGTAAATATATCCGATTGCATGATGCTTATCTATCAGTAATCGAAGCTTTAAAACATGGTGGTTACGAAAATGACTGCAAGATCCATATGAAGTGGATCGAAGCAGAAGATCTTAACAAAGACAACATGCAAGAAATGTTCAAAGATGTTGATGGTATCATCGTTCCCGGTGGCTTTGGTGATAGAGGCATCGAAGGAATGATCCTTACTGCTCAATATGCTAGAGAAAATGATATACCTTACTTTGGCATTTGTTTGGGAATGCAGATAGCTGTCATTGAGTTTGCTCGTAATGTTTTAAAGTTTGAAGATGCCAATTCCAATGAATTTGATCCTACTAGCACTCACAAAGTTATTGACTTCATGGAAAGTCAGAATGATGAGATCAATAAAGGTGGTACAATGCGTTTAGGAGCTTATCCTTGTGTAGTCAAGGAAAATACTCTTCTAGCAACTTGTTATAAAAAACCACTTGTTCAAGAAAGACACCGTCATCGTTATGAATTCAATAACCGTTATAGGCAACAATTCGTTGAAGCTGGGTTAACTATCTGCGGTACATCCAAAGATGAATGTTTAGTTGAAGCTATAGAAAATGATAACTGTTCATTCTTTATAGGTGTACAATACCATCCTGAATTCAAGAGCCGACCAAATAAAGCTCATCCAATATTTAGAGAATTCATCAAAGCTTCTCTTAATAATCATTTCAAGACAAAGTAAAAAAGCGATCAACGCTTTTTTATTTTCTCTCTAAATTATAATAAGTGAACTTATCATATTCTTTTGATTCTATAATATTCCAATCAGCACGATCAAAGCATTTAAAACTTGTATCAGTATCAAAATCTCCCTTGATCAAACTGACATAAGCTTTCTTACAATAAGGATAAGCTTGTTTGTAAATAGAAGCACCACCACAGATGATATACTCTATCTCACTATCAACATTTTCTTTTAAAAATTTATCAAAATCATTGATGATGATAACATCATCAATTTGTTCTTTTTGAGAGGTAACAACATAGATATTACGATCTTTTAATTTATTTGGTAAACCTTTATAAGTAGTTTTACCCATGATGATATTATGATGCAATGTGTTCTGTTTAAACAAAGCTAATTCCTCTTTGATATGCCAGGGCAAAGATCCATTGATACCAATACCTTTATTAATATCAAAAGCCACGCTTAAACTAAACATTAAACACTAACCTTTCCTTTGATAGCAGGATATGGATCATAATCAACCACCTTGATATCTTCATATTTAAAATCTTCGATATTCTTGATATCTGGATTTAATATGACTTTTGGTAAAGGTCTTGGTTCTCTTGTTAATTGCTCTTTGATAAGATCAATATGATCATTATAAATATGCATATCACCAAAAGTATGAACCATCTCATAAGGTTGTAAACCACATACTTGAGCAACCATCATTAGTAGTAATGAATATGAAGCAATATTAAAAGGTACACCTAGGAACAAATCAGCACTTCTCTGATATAGTTGTAAAGATAACTTCTTATTATCATTACTAACATAAAATTGCACAAATGCATGACATGGTGGCAAGGCCATCTCATCGACCTGAGCTGGGTTAAAAGCAACGATGATATGCCGACGTGAAAATGGATCATTCTTGATACTGTCAATAACGTTTGCTAGTTGGTCTACGCCAAAGAAATCACGCCATTGTTTACCATAAACTGGACCAAGATCTCCCCATTTAGCTGCAAACTCGTCATCTGAGATGATCTTTTCAACGAACTCTTCCATGGTTTCATTTTGATATTCAGTACTCTTTTGATATTTAACATAAGGCCACTCATTCCAGATTCTTACTTTATCTTTAACTAAAGGTTGAATATTAGTCGAACCACTGATGAACCACAATAATTCTTTAGCAACTGCTTTAAAATAAACTTTCTTTGTTGTTAATAAAGGAAAACCTTCCTCAAGATTATATCTGCTTTGATAACCAAATACAGATATAGTCCCTGTTCCTGTACGATCTTCTCTCTTTTGGCCGTTTTCTAAGACATAACGGCACATATCTAAATATTGTTTCATTATCACACCTACTTTCTATGCATATTTTCTCAAAGTTTCTAATAATTCGTCAACTTTTGGACTCAATTCTTTGGCAATATTTAAAGAATCAACGATCTTTTTTTGTACAATGCCATCACTAATGACTTGATCCAAGCAAACATCTGTAAATTTAAGAAATCCAGCGATCTCAACCTTAAAATTAGTTGGGACTTTAACTTTTAATAAATCTTTCGCAAACTTTCTTGTCTTCTTACAGAACGTATCAATATATTGATTAGCTTTATCTATAGAACCATACTTAGCTAAAGATACGACTAATTTACCACCAGTAAGATCCATCACACCAAGATCTTTTGCCTGTTCTAAATAGAATAAAGCTTCTTCTAATGCAACTTTAGCCTCTTGTCCTGACTTTAAAGCATCATAAATCTCACTCATGATCACTCCTTAAATGGATCTAAGTCGATACCATCAGCATCAATAGAAGCAACAAATTGAGCAATTAATTCTATGCAATCATTGAGATCTTTTAAAGAAGCAACTTCTGCTGGTGAATGCATATTTCTTAATGGAATAGACACTAATATAGTTGGTACACCATTATTTGTAAATTGGATATTTTTCTCATCAGTGCCAGTATGACCTGCTGATAATTCATATTGAACAGCTATATCATGTTGCTTAGCTACCTCTGCGATCTTTTTATTTAAGATCCTATTTAAAGTACAACCATTGTCAATGACTGGTCCTCCGGACAATACGACCTTTCCTGTATCACCTGTAGCGCTACCTGGAAAATCACTAGCAAAAGTAACATCAACTACAATAGCAATATCAGGTTTAACTTTATTAGAAGCATAGTAAGCTCCCTTTGAACCTGTCTCTTCGTTAGTAGTACTTACAGCAGTTACAGAAACTTTAGGATTTAACTGTTTTGCCCTCTTCAACGCTTCAAATATGACAAATACACCTGACTTATCATCCAAAGCTTTAGAAGTGATCTTATCTTCTAAAAGATAATTTAGAGAGCAATTAAATAAGATGTGATCACCATGTTTGACATACTTCTCTGCTTCTTGTTTACTTGAAGCACCAATATCCACAAAGATATCTTCAGCTCTTACTTTCTTTTCGTAAAGATCATCATTAGCCACAATTGCCCCATTGATCGTATCTTTGCCATTAAATACGATGACTTGATGGCCTAAATACATAGGATAACTAACTCCTCCAGTTCTTGTGACTTTTAGATAGCCATTATCTTCAATAGAAATGACTCTAAGACCAATCTCATCAGAATGAGCAGCCAACATCACCTTATATTTGTTTTCTTTACCAATAGTAGCATAGACATTAATAGCATTATCATAGCTCACTTCATCCGCAAACTCTTTAGCAAACTTAATGACTTTTTCTTGTAACCTAACTTCATTTCCACTAGGAGAAGAAGTTGATAATAATTCTTCTAAAAACTGTTTATCCATTATTTTTTCTCCAATCTTATTGCTCTATTAAAATCTTCCAATCTTAATTTATAAGCTTCATTTAACTCTTCTTCAAACTCAAACTCTTTAATTTCTAAACCTAGTTCATTCAAGAACTTCTTTGAGAATAAAGGATTTAACATCAAAAGTGGTCCAAGTAAAGTCGTTGCATAAAAGTTATTGACCTTAAACCCTTCATAAGGGCTATTTTTTTCTTGACCAAAGCCATGTTCTACTTTAAATAATCCGTTAATATCACTTTGACAGAAATCGAATTGTGATTGGAAACCAACAACTTTAATATCTTCATAATCACCTATGAACAACTTATTTTTACGATTTAAGAAATCTCTAGTAACTTTGATATCAAAGATATTTAAACCCTTAGTAACTTTCTTATTATTATCAACTATCTGACTTGCTAAGATCTCATAAGCATTACCAGTAAATAAGAAGAATGTCCCATTATCGATCAATTCTTTGATCTTATCTTTATATAAAGCCAAATGATCAATGATAGTTTCTTGTTGTTTTTCACTAGTTGGTCCCATATAGATAAGGTCAACTTTATTATCAATAAAATAAGGTTTGTCACTTAAAGAGGTAGTGATGAAAGTAACATCTTTTAAATTCTTTTTCAAAAATAAAATATTGCCATTATCACCATAGAGAGTACAGATCTCTGGATATAATAATTCGATGACCATTTACTTTACCTCCCCTTTGCATAATTCAACAACTTTATCTCTGATCTTTTCATAATTTGGTATATCATACATATCAAATAAGATATAAACAATCTCTAAGCCTTTAACATCTAAACTATCTGCCGTATGTGCAGGATCAAAACAAGTAGATATCATATCTTTATCAAGTCCACCATAAAGCATCCTTGTCAAATAATCCACACTTCTTTTACCACCGATCAATATCTGCGAGATATTAGCGTCCTTTAAGAACTCAAAGTCAATATCATAAATATAAGAGATCATTTCAGAAGAGTATTTACTCTCATGTCCATCATCAAGATACATGATGACAGCTTTTCTTCTTTTATCTTTATTGATGACATCACAACTATTTGTTATAGCAACAGGGTTCATTCCTTTAGATAAGATTGAAACGATCTCTATGCCATTAACTACTTGTTGTTTTAATCTACTTTCTGGTACTTTAACATTCTTTAAAGCAATAGATATTTTTTCTTTATCGATACCTATCTCATTTAATAAAGCTAATATCGCTGTTTCATTATAGTAATCACTAGTTCTATATCCAACAAGTGGATAATCATGACTATTTCCATCACAAGAGAAGCTAACAATACCATTTTCTACTTTTTCTGTAACATATTTACATTTAGGTGAAGCAAAATCACAATTAGGACAATGACCTTGACCAATAGAATGATTACGAACGAAATCCCAGACTAATTTACTACCACATTTTGGACAGTTAACAATATCCTTGATGATATTATCACGACATACTTCATCTTTCTGTAAAGCTAATCTAAAGTAAACCTTCTGATTAGTTCCATTACCTAATTGGCTACTGATAAGATCATCACCATTTAAGACTAATTTAGTAGTTTTAGGAAGATAGTTATTGATCATATCAAAGATATATTCAACATTGGCATTCCTCTTAGAAGAATCCCTTTGTAAGTTAGTACAGATAAGATAATTAGGTTGTAAATTTTTGTAGATCCTAATACTACTACGTTCATCGATCTCTAAACAAGCATAATCTTGATGACATACGCCTTTGAAATCACAATAAGTTAATAAGCAAGATACGATACCACTATGGATATTGCTACCAAAGCCATTGTCTATGACATCATAACCAAGATTACGTAATGTTTGAGATAAAATGTTATTAGTACTTGTCTTACCATTAGTTCCAGTAATAGCGATGACTGTTTTAGGTGGCACGATATCCTTTAAGATATCAGGATATAATTTTAAAGCGATTGCTCCTGGAGTATCTGTAGCATTAAAGCCTAATAATTTCATGAATTTGATAAGTAATTTGATAATAAAGACTGTAAATCTAAAACGAAATTTTCTCATATATATTTTCTCCTTGCATTATTATAATGTATTTGAAAATGATTTTCACTAACAACAGAGCTCAATAAACATCTTTGATGCAATTTCAATGATATCATCATTAAATTCAAACTTATCATTATGCAATTGAGGATAGTTAAAACCATCACCAATGCCAAAGAAAGCTCCTTTACACTTTTGTGTGTAATAAGCAAAATCTTCTGACCAACGCATTGGTTCATCTAAATATTCATAAGACATATTCTCTTTTTTACATATTTCTTCTAATCTACTAACACAACTATCATCATTTACCGTCGCAGGGAAATAATCTGTTTCTGTAATAGTACAAATTAAAGAATATGATTCAGCAATATATTCTGCCTGCTCTTTTATCGCATTTAAATAAGCCTCAAAACTATTTTGATCTTGACCTCTGACTGTTAGATTTAAGTTACCACTATAAGCTGATAAACCAAATTGATCGCTGCCTAAGTTTAATCCGATAACAGTTGCCATTAATACTTCATTTTCTTTTTTATAAATCTTAGTAAGATCATCTAACTTCAATATTAACTTAGAAAAAGCTAAAGCAGGATTAATGCCATTTTCAGGATAAGCAGCATGAGTTGGCTTGCCAGTATATTCAATCTTTACCCCAACAGAAGCACAACTGAAAGTATTCTTTCTTAATAACACTTTCTCGCATTTTTTCCCAGGGATATTATGTAAACCATAAACTTCACTTATTTGTTTTTCCTTTATCAATTCACTACACAATATTGCTCCCTTACCGATCTCTTCAGCAGGTTGAAAAATAAGGTAGATATCTCTATTTAATTTTGTATTAGATAAAAGCATTGCCACATTACACAATATACTAGCATGTCCATCATGACCACAAAAATGACCAACTGTACCATCTTCTAAAGACAAGGCATCGATATCTGCTCTTAAAGCGATAGCTTGTTTTGATGGATTTTCACTCTTTTTTAAGCCATAAAACCATTTACCTCTATCAACTATCTCAAGATCAGTATTATCTTTAAGAAAATCCAGGATGATCTTTTTTGTTTTTATTTCTTCAAAGCTCTTTTCAGGATTCTCATGTAAAGTTTTTCTTAATTTATAGATCTTTTCTAAATCTTGCACAATAAACATCTCTTTTCTACAGCACTATTTTATTTCTTTTTAAATATTTTTAAAAGAATTTTAGGAGTTTTTGATTTTGAAAAATAATATATAGTGTAGGGAGGTTTATTTATTTTGAATACTGTTGTGATTTTAGGAAGGATAGTTTCATTTGGAGACAAGTCACAAGATAATGTATTGGTCAGGACGATGACTCTCGAAGTTCCTCGGGCCTTCGCTAATAGCGATGGAGAAATAGAAAACGACAAGTTCACTGTTGAATTCTGGAGAGGTATTTCAGAAATGATCATTGAAACCTTACCTTTAAAATCCATTATCGCTGTTAAAGGACGATTGCAGTCTGACAAAAACGGTAACTGTATCATTATCGCTGAAAAAGTAACCTTCATCAAAAAATAAGAAGATCGCTCTTCTTATTTTTTTAATAATCAATATTAAAGAATAATTTTTCGTATGAAGGATAAGGAAGATTATCAACAGAAATATAATGTTCCATCTTATCAGCAGAAATACGTAATTTTTCAGCTAAAGGTATGATATTTTTTAAAATGAACATACCCTTTTCTTTATAATCTGCACAAGTTGTCATCTCTTCTAATTTATCTTCCACCACTCCTGCTTCTTGTGAACATTCATCAATGAAATCTGCAAGTTTCTTTGCTTTTGCTTTTGTTGACGAAGAAATATAATTACCCGAAGCTGTTATAAAGTTCAACTCTTTGATAGCTGAAGGAATGACATTTTGATAGATCATTGCTGTTAAAGTCTTTAGTTCAATTGAACGGATATTAACATAAGATTCATACATGATCTCACTTCTAGCTAAGATCTCTTTTTTAGTAAATACTTCATACTGTTCAAACAGATTGATCGAATCATCTTTAGAGAATTCGCCAATTGCTTCAACAAATGTTGGAATGTTCTTTAATCCACGTTTTTCAGCTTCAACTAGCCAATCATTACTATAACCATTACCTGAGAATACTACTCTACTATGTTTCTTATACATATCAGCAATAAGACTTAATGCTTTCTCCCTGATATCTTGTCTATATTTAACCGTATCTAGTTCTACTGCGATCTCATTTAATACTTTTGCTAATGAAGTATTGATGACAGTATTTAATTGTGATGCATTCATTGATGAGCCTAACATTCTAAATTCAAACTTATTACCAGTGAAAGCTACTGGAGAAGTTCTGTTTCTATCCGAATTATCTTTAGGTAAATGCTTGATAGTCGCAATACCAAATTCATTTAAGCCAGATTTGATATAAGATGCTGGTTTCCCATCAGTAATTGACTGTAATATAGATTCAATCGCTTGACCTAAAAAGACAGATACGATAGCAGGAGGTGCTTCATTTGCTCCTAAACGGAAATCGTTGCCAGCATCAGATGAGAACAATCTAATAAGTGTGGCATTTTCATCAACTGCTTTGATCAAAGCTGTAACAAATAGTAAGAAACGCACATTATCATGAGGATCAGTACCAGGATCAAATAAATTCTGTCCATCATCAGTTACTAGTGAATAGTTATTGTGTTTACCAGAACCATTGACACCATTAAATGGTTTTTCGTGTAACAAGCACACTAAGTTATGCTTTAAAGCAACTTTCTGTAAAACATCCATCATGATCATATTTTGATCGATCGCAATGTTTAAGGAATTATATAAAGGTGAAAGTTCAAATTGGCCAGGAGCAACTTCATTATGCTCTGCTTTCGCATAGATACCTAAGTCCCATAATTGCTTATTGACTTCTTCCATAAAATCATTGACTCTAGCAGGAATTGAACCAAAATAATGTTTCTCCAACTCTTGTCCTTTAGGAGGCATAGCACCTAATAAAGTTTTACCAGTTAAATAAAGATCACGACGTTTTAAAAAGATATCTTTATCAACCAAGAAATATTCTTGTTCAAGACCAACAGAAGGCACAACTCTATTAACATTTTTATCGCCAAAAGCATGAACGATCTTACAAGCTGCTTCACTTACAGCATCAATAGATTTAAGCAATGGTCCTTTAGTATCTAATGATTCACCAGTATAAGAAATAAATACAGTCGGTATGTATAATACATGCCCTCTAATAAAAGCAGGCGATTCAACATCCCAATAAGTATAACCTCTAGCCTCAAAAGTAGCTCTTAATCCGCCTGATGGGAATGAAGAAGCATCAGGTTCATCTCTGATCAATGATTTGCCTGAAAAATGACATATAGCAACACCATCTTTTTCTTCCACAAAAGAATTATGCTTTTCAGCAGTAGAACCTGTCAAAGGGTGAAACCAATGAGTAAAATGAGTACATCCATGTTCAATAGCCCAACATTTCATTTCATGAGCAATAGCATCAGCACATTCGTTATCTAATGGTACTTCATGATTTCTTGCTTTTTTAAACTTTTGATAGATAGGAGAAGGCAATCTTTTTTTCATGACTTCTTTGTTAAATAATAGACATCCAAATTCGTTAAAATCGTAGTTCATCAACTTTTCCTCCACATATGTGCATAATTCTACTCTTATATAGAAAAAAATCAATATTTTTCTAAAAAACTTGCTTAAATTTTACATTTCTTAAAAAATAATCATTTTTTACAAATATTGTGCAAAAAAAGATGCCCGAAGGCATCAAATTTAACTTTAATTAGATCTTGTCGTTAGAACCTAATACATCAATAATCTTATGTTTAACAAGTTCCTTGATGTTGTTTCTAGCAGGTTTTAAATATTGACGAGGATCGAAATCAGCTGGATGCTCATCAAAATATTTACGGATTGTACCAGTCATAGCTAAACGTAAGTCACTATCGATATTGATCTTACATACAGCTAACTTAGCAGCTTTTCTTAATTGTTCTTCAGGAACACCAACTGCATCTGGCATATTTCCACCATGTTCATTGATCATCTTAACATATTCCTGTGGAACAGAAGATGAACCGTGTAATACGATTGGGAAACCAGGTAATCTCTTAGAAACTTCTTCCAAGATATCAAAACGTAATGGAGGTGGTACTAAGATACCTTCTTCATTTCTTGTACATTGTTCAGGTTTGAACTTATAAGCACCATGGCTTGTTCCAATAGCGATAGCTAAAGAATCACAACCAGTTCTCTTAACGAATTCTTCAACATCTTCAGGTCTAGTATAAGAAGAATCTTCAGCAGAAACCTTAACTTCATCTTCAACACCTGCTAATGTACCTAATTCTGCTTCAACTACAACACCATGAGCATGAGCATATTCAACTACTTTTTTAGTGATTTCAATATTCTCTTCGAATGGCTTGCTAGAAGCATCGATCATAACTGATGTAAAACCATCATCAATACAAGACTTACAAGTCTCAAATGAATCACCATGGTCTAAGTGTAAAACGATAGGTAAACCTGTTTCAATAACTGCAGCCTCAACTAACTTAACTAAATAAGTTCTATTAGCATAAGCTCTAGCTCCCTTAGAAACCTGTAAGATAACTGGTGAATTGCACTCTTTAGCTGCTTCAGTAATACCCTGAATGATTTCCATGTTATTAACATTGAAAGCACCGATTGCATATCCGCCATTATATGCTTTTTTAAACATATCAGTAGATGTAACTAATGGCATAAAAATCCTCCTTCAAAATGCTTTTATTTACTTAATAATATTATCACAATTGTGCAATAAAAAAAAGTGAAATTCATTTCTCTTACTACATAT
>CAVCVO010000080.1:0-6715 GCA_963606005.1 Anaerovoracaceae bacterium | reverse complement strand
TATTATCACAATTGTGCAATAAAAAAAAGTGAAATTCATTTCTCTTACTACATATTGCAAAGGCAATCTTCACTAGTACAGTACCAGCTTTTAAAAATCGTTTTCTTTTTATTTCGTAAAAAAGCTTACACCTTGATTTCAAATTTATGAGCATCCGAATATTTCTAGGAACATGGAAGTTGTGGATGAATACCGGTGGCAGCAAAAATCGATCGATATTGTAGTCTTATTTATAGATTAGTTTTTTATTTGTTATACTAGAATTTTCCACTCCATTTTTGGCTAAATTCCACAACTTCTCAATTACCCAGCAACATGACTGCCAAGAAATCCAGTTACTCCAATTGTGATAAACACTCTTACCATCATTCAGCTCCTATGTTTTTTCTATCAATAAAAGGTCATAGACTTCTAATCTAGACCTAATTTAAATATTTTTTCTATTGCTTTTATGACCCCATTTTCTTCATTAGAATAAGTAAGATATTTTGCTCTTGTTTTAATGGAATCATCGGCATTTCCCATAGCCACACTATTTTCAAATCTTTCAAACATCGAAAGATCATTATAATCTACACCAAATACTATGACATTTTCCGATTTAATACCTAACAACTTAGCAAGCCTATCTACTCCTGCTCCTTTATCATTTCCTTCATTAAATAACACTATGACATTATCGCTGGTAGTCATATACTTAAACGAGTATCTTCTATTTAGCTCTCTAACTTTCCATAAATTATCAATAAAATCATTGTTCAAGATTGAAATTTGACAACACTTCATATTTGCTAAGTCTGCAACATATGTATCTAATGGATTATAAAAGATTCCACATTCTTCTTTATAACGGATGTGTCTTCGATTTTTACTTGTAATCACTAATCCCTCTTTACAATGGAAGAAAACATCATTGATATCAAACTTCTTTAAAACTTCATTTTTAAGCTTGTTATCGATATGATCACAATATACCACCCTTTCTTTTGTTGCTAACATTGCCCCACTAGAAACAATTACGGGTATATTAATTGACAACATATCAATATATTTTTTGACTGCTTCAAATGGTCTAGAAGTTACAAAAGTAAACCTTAAGCCTTTCTTTTGATATTGATGAATAGCATCAATAGTTTCTTGATCTATACTTTTATCATCTCTTAACAATGTGCCATCAAGATCGACAGCAACTAAAATATCTTTAATCTTTATACTCTTCATATACATAATCTAACTTTCTTCTCAATAATTAAATAGGTTTCTACAATTCTTTCTTTCGTAAGAATGAACACGTAAGGATTCTACATTATTCATTCTTACCCATAACTTTTTTAAACAATTTCCATAACTACAAAGCTTATTCACTAATGAAATAAAACTAGAATTTCAATATTCTTGTAAAAACTATTAAAGGACCGATTTGGTCCTTTAATAGGCCTAATCAAAAAGCTCTAATAATTGGGAAATATTTTTCTTACCAAAGCTTACTTTATCATCATTAATGATAAGACAAGGCACACTCATCACATTATACTTTTCTTTTAGATCATCAAAGTACTTTAGATCATAGACTTCACTAGTGATCAATTCGTTTAGACTAGCGATCTTTTGAGTAGCGATCACTAGTTCCGGACAGTTAGTGCAAGTTAAAGAGACTAACACTTTCATTTCAATCTTCTTATCAATCTTTTTGATCTTCTCTAATAATTCTTCACTGATAGCCTGTCCTTTACTAGAGACATTATATAATCCTAAGATGAATGATGTAAACTCATGACCACTTGGTACACCATGGAATGCCAGACCAGTGTAACTCTTATCTTTCCTTAATATTCTAACTACAGGCAGATCATTTACAAATTTACTAGCAAATTCAATAGATAATTTATCAGTAAGTTTTGCTAATTCTTCCATATAACTTCTTAGTTGTTTAGAAACTTCACTATCATCTAAGTGTAGTTCTAATACTAGTTTTCTCTCCATCTTAGCAAAAACATTATTTAACTGACTTATCATTTCGCTAGTAAATAGTCCTTCATTCTCATTAGTGGAATCATTAATTACTCCAACTAATGGTCTAACAGGAACAATTCCAGTTTTTTTATGCATCAAAGAAACATATCTTTCAATATCCGTGGCTGCTGTTGCACCATCTCCTACGGCAGTAACTACCTGTCTTAGATTTTTCACACAGACATCTCCAGCAGCATAAATACCCTCAACATCCGTTTTCTGTGAGCGATCAGTCATGATATAACCTTGTCTATTTAAAGAGACTTTTCCTTTTACAAGTGATATTTCTGGTTGATAACCCACAAAAACAAATAGACCAAAACCTTCATCATTTTCATAAACGGTTTCTACATTTGTTTTATTATTACGATAAACAAGTCTATTTATCCTATCATTACCAGAAACTTCCACCACTTCAGTATTAGTCAAAACTGTGATCTTTGGATGTGATTTTGTCTTATCAGCAATGCTTTTTGCACAACTGAAATCTTCGCTTCTAACTAATACTGTGACGTGTTTGCCATATCTAGTCAAAAATATACTTTCTTCAGCTGCAGAAAAGCCACCACCAACAACAAAAATCTCTTTATCAGTAAAGAACTCACCATCACAAGTAGCGCAATAAGCTACACCTCTGCCCTTAAACTTCTCTTCTCCAGGAAAGCCGATCTTACGAGGACTAGCTCCCGTAGCAAATAATAAAGCATACCCATAGTACTCACCCTTATCGGTTTTGACTGTTTTGAAATCACCAGTAACATCCACAAAAAGTGCTTCAGCAAGAACGAATTCTGCCCCAAATTCTAATGCTTGTTTTCTCATGGTCTCAGTCAATTTCTTGCCGCTTGTTTTATTAACCCCAGGATAATTGACAATCTCTTCCGTTATAGTGATCTGACCACCAAATGTTTCTTTTTCAATGACTAAAACTCGATATTTTGCTCTAGCAAGATAGAGGGACGCTGTTAAGCCAGCCGGTCCTCCACCTATAATAAGAGCATCATAAATCCTATTTTGTTCCATTACAACATACCCACTAGATCAAGACTTGGCTTTAATGTCTCTTCTCCTGGTTGCCATTTAGCAGGACATACCTCATCACCGTGATTTGCTACAAACTGACTTGCTTGAAGTCTTCTTAATAATTCATCAGCATTTCTGCCAATGTTTCCAGCATTTACCTCATACACAACAATTTTACCCTCTGGACTAACAATAAAACTTCCTCTTTCTGCCATACCATCTTCTTCAATAAGCACTTCAAAATCTTTACTTAAGGCATGTGTTGGATCAGCTAACATCGGATAAGTCAATTTACCGATCCTTTCCGAATGATCATGCCAAGCTTTGTGCGTGAAATGACTATCAGTAGATACTGAATAGATTTCACAGCCTACTTTTTTGAATTCTTCATATTTATTTTGCAAGTCTTCCAACTCTGTCGGACAAACAAAAGTAAAATCAGCAGGATAGAAAAAGAAAACACTCCATTTACCTAAGATATCAGCTTTTGTAACTGTCTTGAATTTACCCTCATGGTATGCTTGTACTTTAAAATCTTTAACTTCTTTATTTATTAGTGACATATATTTTTGCCCTCCTTCACTAAATTTAACCTTTTTTCTTTTGACAATCTAAACAGATGTAATGAACTTGTAAGTCATAAGAAGTTATCTTTTGACCTATTAATTCTTCCAAACTACTTGTCAAGTCGACATAAGTAATATCAACGATCTTGCCACATTTATCACAAAACAAGTGATCATGTCTTATCGTATTATCATATCGATCAGCTTTACCATTCTCACTTATCTTACTGATTTTATTCTGCCTAACAAGAGCATTTAAATTGTTGTAGACCGAAGCTTGAGAGATGGCAGAACCACTCTCTTTCATAGACAAATAAATCTGTTGAGCTGTCGGATGATCTTTTGATCTTAAGATGATATCTAAGATCTCATTACAGTAATTGCTCGTTTGCTTATCCTCCTTAGAATTAGAATAATTCTAAATAAATAATTACAGATATATGACTAATTCTCAATAAAATCACTTAAACTTGAGACAAACTTGAGACTTTTGTGAGACTTTTTAAAGTTTTATGGAACATTCTTTTGCCTGCTTCTTGGCTAATGATATGAGTTCTTTGATCCGATGTTGTTCTAATAGGATTCGTTTATTACAATAATCGACCAATGTATCCTTGCCAAGTAAAGAGATATCATTTAAAAACGGTTTATCATACTCATAAAAAATTGAATAACTTTGTTGATAATAACGATTTGTGATCGCAAGTTCATAAAGTTTTAAGGCTAACAAATCATGATCAATTAATAAATTATAATCGTGTTTAAATTCTCTAACATCAATGATCTCATTTTCAAAGCTTTTCTTTATATTACTGATCAAATAGCAGAAAGCAATCTTGATGTTCATCTTTGCTCTATCCATTATCTTTTTACTATTAAAAGTAGGAGAAGCCCTAATGATTGATAAGCAATGATCTATCGCTTCCGAAATATAATCAAAATTTAGAACACGAGTATCTGTTATACCTCCTTTTTGTTCAACATGATATTCGATCCTATTTTTACTATTGATGATCAAGCAATAATCACTATCTCTATCTGAAATGATCTCTCTTAAATGCTTATCATCTTTGATGTGATCACTCATCTTATAAAAAAAATCATCATTTTCACTTACAACAGCAATAATATCCTCTTTTCGCCACACACGTGAATAACTATCAGTAAAATTTCTTTTAGCTTTTAAACAACAATCAACTGTTCCATTGACAATCAGAACGTGCTTTTTTATCAATCTAAAACTATCCACATTGATAAAAGCAACTAATCCATTATGCCATAAACAATTATCATAGTGCTTCTTATCAGCAATTAAAGAGATAACATTAACTTCTCCCATAACAACACCTCCTGCTTCGATTTTTTTGAGCCGCCACAAGTTATCTTATGACGGCTTTTTGAGTCATCTTGCGATGAACTCATATATAAGGAGCAAATATGAAGAATATCTTCTTTACAAGTGATCTTGGCTATTAGACCACTTTTAAACATAGTTTATTGTTTAGCAAGTAAACAAATACATTACACATGTATAAATATTTTCGGGGGCTTATTTATATAATAGAAAGTAGAGTAAACTAGTTCAATTCCTATAAAGATACCCATCTATTTGTTCTCTTCTTTTTGTCATTTCATTTTCTTATTTTTTTCGCCTGTTAAAATCTATTTGATCATTTTTGCTTTACAATAGTCACAACGATCATCTAAGTCTTTATCAATACATTTATCAGTATAATACAACTCATAAGACTTTAGTTCGCACTCAAAATAATCCATTTAAAATTCTAAGTAACTTCCGTTATACTCGTCTGGTTCTACAAAAGAAACCTTAGGCCAATAAAAAGCATTGTGATAATACTCATTACTTTTTTATGTTCCATCCATATATTTACATGCCGAATAGTTATCTTTAAAGGATTCACTATAAGCACGATAGGATGTCACATTTCCATAACCATCGTGTCACCATTACCAACACTATTAGAATTATATGCTAATAAAGTAACTTAGTTATCATTAGCCTTAGAGTATGTTCTTACTCCATCATAAACAATAATCCGCCATTCACATCTACATAAGTTTCTTTTCTACTATTTACAGTGATCAATGGTGCTGCCATAGTTGCACAAATAGCACTAGTTTCTTTTACTTTTGTAGATAAAGCAAATACTAAACAAAATGTTAACAGAACAATTAATAACCTTTTATCATGATCTTGATCCTTTCTGTTTCTACTGTTGTTATTGATGACTATTTATAGTCAAATACCTATTACTTCCATTAGCAACAAACTCCAATAATTTGGGGTTAATGAATAATGTTGGTAATAAATTATATGCTCTATAATCCAACCAAAAAAAGGTTAAAGGATGGTTATAGGCTTTAACTTGGGACCCTCTTAGGATCAAGATCTATTTAAATCAAAATCAATGAATAACTAAAAACTGTTATCCATTTTTGTATTACATCTAATATCTTTAGATAGTATTCCCTCCAACCAATATGAGCAGAATCACAACTTTGTGTGGAATACTTTCTATAGCATTAAGATACACTATTATTGGAGAGATTGCAAACATTTTACCCATAATTGATACTTTTTTAAGACTTTTTCCCAACTCAACAAAAAAAGCAACCAATAATACATATAATATACCATTGATTGCTGTTTTAATACCCCAATACTTTTTTATTGTTTCCAAGGCATAATTTGACCAATATTATTGCCAATAAAGAAACAAATTTACAATATTAAATTACTTCATGTTTTTGATTTACTATTTAACTTTCGTATTCTTTTTTCTATTCAAGAAGAATATCGTAAAACTTAATATTAAAGTCACACACAAAAGAACTGATGCACAAAAGTGATATGGTGTAACAGTATCGATTAAAGCAGCTATATCTTCCACTGCACGCTCTTGTTTTAACGTGACATAAGGGCAATATAGAGCAATCGAACATAACGCCCAACTAAAAACTTGTAATTTAGTTAGCTTAAGTTTATCAAGATGACTATGTCTAACAATACAATATAACAAAATCACCCACGATAAAATTCCCATGACAAGAGCAATAATTTCATTCATAAAATTACACCTCCTAATTACAAG